>CAYSWE010000195.1:0-8138 GCA_964434515.1 uncultured Phycisphaerales bacterium
GGAGACGGTAACGGCAGCGCTGCCGAGCGGACCGTTCTCGACCTGGCTCAGCCGAAGTTTCGTTACGTGACTCGCAAGGAGAACCTCACCGATCGCGACCTCAAACGGTGGTTGCGGACCGTGACGACGCAGCTCATCCGGAAGAAGCGGATCGCCAAGCTGCGACTGGACGAAGCCGACGCGCGGTGGGTGTCCGCGGACGCACGCTTCGACGATCGTCAGGTCAGCGCCGGTGGCAAAGAGGAGAAGGTCGAGAAAGCGGACGTGCTCCTGCAGTTCGCGCCCATTGCCTTCGTCTATCTGCTTTGGATTACGGTGTTCATGAGCGCGCAGTTCCTGCTGACCAACACCATCGAAGAGAAATCGAACCGCATCATCGAGGTGTTGCTTTCGTCGGTTTCGCCGAAGCAGCTGATGATGGGCAAGACTCTCGGGTTGGCCGCGACCGGCCTGGTCATGGTTGGCTCGTGGGCATTCTTCGCTTGGGCTGGACTGAAGCTAGCGCCGCTCTTTGGCGAGAACGTAGCGGCCGGCATTGCCAAGTTCGGTTTGGAGCGCATCGTCGGAAATCCCCGCTATCTCATCTCGTTCCTCGGCTACTTCCTGTCGGGATACCTGCTCTACGCGGCGATTCTCGTGGGCATCGGTTCGGTGTGCAACAGCCTCAAGGAGGCGCAGAACCTCATGCAACCGATCATGATCTTCCTGATCGTGCCGCTCTTGGCGATGTTTCCGATTGCGCAGGATCCCAACGGCACGCTCGCCAAGGTCATGTCCTACATTCCGCCGTTCACCCCGTTCGTCATGATGAACCGCGCCGGTGGGCCGCCGACTTGGACGGAATACGGCATCACGAGCGTCATCCTGATTGGCGCGATCCTCCTAGCATTCTGGTTCTCGGCCAAGATCTTCCGCATCGGCATCCTCATGACGGGCAAGCCGCCCAAGATCCGCGAGATCTTCGGTTGGCTGCGCGCCCCAGCAGGCAGCGTCCCAGCCCGGAAATAAGCCGCGGGCAGAAAAAACGTGTCAGAGTCATTTTTTCTATCAAACGGCGCGCGGCAGGGACACGACGGCGCGGCAGCCTTGGCCGTGCTCGCGGTTTGCGAGGTGCAGTGAGCCGCCGTGGCCCTCGATGATCGCACGGCTGAGAGCCAGGCCGATGCCCGAGCCACCGGCCTTGGTTGTGAAGAATGGAACGAAGAGGTTGGCGGTCTCGGGTAGGCCTGGACCATTGTCTTCGACCCAGATCTCCACGTGGTCGGCATCGGAGCGCCAGCCCAGCGCCACGTCGCCGCCGGTCTCGAGCGCCGCGTCGACGGCGTTGCGCACCAGGTTGATCAGAACCTGATCGAGCTGGTCGGGGTCCGCGCGGAGTTCGACCTCAGGACTGGCTTCGAGGCTCACGGGCAGGCGGGTTTCGAGCTCGGCGATTCGTTGGAGCCAAGGCCGCACCGCGAACGCTCGCAGCGTGGGCTGCGGCAATCGCGCGAGACGTGCATAGGCATGCAGGAAGCGCCCGAGACCCTCGGCACGTCGCTGGATGATCTCGAGTCCTTGGTGCATGTCGCCGTGCCGGGGCTCGGCGGGCTCCCGCTGGAGCGTCTGTAGCAGCGTGCTCGCGATCGATTGAATCGGGGCCAGCGAGTTGTTGATCTCGTGACTGAGCACCCGGATCAACCGTTGCCAGGCGTTGCGCTCTTCGAGACGCAGGGCGCTCTCGACATTGGTCAGCACGATCAGCGTCTGCGGCGCGCCGTCGCCGCGCACGGAGCTTCGCCGCACGTCCCAACGCCGAGCGGTGCCATGGAACTCGATTCGGAGCACCCGGCGTGTGTCGCCGACCAGGCAGGCGCCGAGCCCGAGGTCTCGAGCCCGTCGACCGATCGCTTGCTCGCGACGCACGCCGAGGATTTCCTGCCCGGCGCGGTTGATGAGCCGCAAGATCCCGTCGGCGTCGACCACGAAGATTCCCGACCGAGTTTCGCCGAGCACGCGGTCCAGCAGCAGGAGGGCTTCGATCTCGCGAAACCGCTGCCGGCGTAGCGCGTCGCCGAGCGCGTTGACCTCGCCGAGTGCCAGTCCGAGGGAGTCGTCCTTCGTGGCCGTCCGTGCTCGTAACGAGTAGTCGCCCTCGCGGATTGCCGCCAGCAGGTTGGCGAGGGTCTGCAGCGGACGCACGACGCGCGCGCAGAGCGCGATCGTGAAACCGGCCCAGGCACCGAGCGCGAGCACAGTCACGGTGAGCTTGACCTTGACAGCATGTTCTCCGGTCCATAGCAGACCGAGTCCGAGTGCCAGGCCCGGGACACTGGTCGCCAAGGACAGAAGCAGGACATCCCTGTCATGCTTCCGTGTGATCATGTGCCTATAGCCCGAACTTGCTCATCCGACGGTAAAGCGCGCTGCGACTCAGTCCGAGGTGCTGCGCTGCCCGACTCACGTTACCGGCGAACCGCTCGAGTGCCCGCTCGATCATGAGTCGTTCGGCATCTTCCAGCGTGAGTTCTTCGGCATTCGACGGCGCTTGTGTGGGCCGAAGGCCAAGGTCGCGGACGCCGATCTCGTGGCTACGGCTCAGTAGGACGGCGCGTTCGATCACATGCTCGAGCTCCCGCACGTTGCCGGGCCAGGGATGCGCGCGCAGTGCGGTCATCGCCTCGGGCGAGATGCCTTCGATCGCTCGTGCGTAGCGCGTCGCGGTGCGCCGCAAGAAGAGGTCGATGAGTCGCGGCAAGTCCTCGGGTCGCCGCCGCAGGGGCGGTATCCACAGCTCGACCGTATTGAGCCGATAGAGCAGGTCCTCGCGAAAGTTGCCCGCGGCGACCTCGGCCGTGAGGTCGGCATTGGTGGCCGCTAGGACGCGCACGTCCGCGGTGTGCGTCGCCGAAGAGCCGACACGCTGAAACTCGCCGGTCTCGAGCACGCGCAGGAGCTTGGGCTGCTGGGCCGGCGACATGTTGGCGATCTCGTCCAGGAAGAGCGTGCCGCCGTCGGCGAGTTCGAACACGCCGACACGATTCGCCTTGGCATCGGTGAACGCTCCCTGGGTGTGACCGAAGAGCTCGCTCTCGAATACGCCGTCGGACACGGCCCCGGCGTTCATCGTGACCCAAGGCTTGTCTTGCCGGGCCGACCGCGCGTGGATCCAGCGAGCCAAGACTTCCTTGCCACTACCATGCTCGCCGGTGATGAGCACGTTGGCATCCGACGGCGCGATTCGTTCGGCGATGTTCCGTAGCTCCTGCATCGCCGGCGACGCGCAGATCCAGTGAGGATCGCGTTCCGGCGCAACCGCGGGTGGCTGGTCCGGGCCGTCGATTTGGCCGCGCAGCGTCGCCAACAACTGAGCGTTGTTCCAGGGCTTCTCGACGTAGTCGCGTGCACCGCGTCGCATCGCCTCGACGGCGCCTTCGATGCTGCCCCAGGCGGTCATGACGACCACCGGCGTGCGAACACCGGCGTTGGCAAGGCGATCGAGCAACTCGAACCCTTCGCGACCCGAGGTCGTGTCACGCGTGTAGTTGAGGTCGAGCAGCAGCGCGTCGAACTCGGTTTCCTGGACCAGGGTCATGACCGCACTTGGCGACTCGGCGGACGCAATCGCGAACCCCTCGGTCTCGAGCAGAAGGCGAAGCGCTGCCACGATGTCTGGCTGGTCGTCGGCGACGAGGACTCTGGGCATCGCCATCCTACTCGAAGCGTAGCGCGGTCATCGGGTCGATGCGCGTCGCCCGGCGGGCCGGGAGCCAGCAAGCGAACAGTGCGACCGCCATGATGAGCACTGGGGCGACGACGAAGGTCAGGTACTCGGCCTCCATGTTCGGAACGTTGGCAATGAGCAACTTGGTGAGTCCAATCGAAAGGATGAGCCCGAGCAGCACGCCGGCCACGGCGAGCAGGATTCCTTGGCGTAGGACGAGGCGCACGACGTTGCCGCGCGACGCTCCGAGCGCCATGCGGATGCCGATCTCGTGTGTGCGTTGGGTCACGCTGAATGCGATCACGCTGTAAAGCCCAAGGGAAGCAAGAAACAGGGCCACTGCGCCGAGCACGCCCAGTACTTGTGCGAAGAACTCGGAAGTCCACATCGCCAGGCGGATGATCCGGGTCATCGGTAGCACCGCATGGAGCGGCAGGTCAGCGTCGATGTCGTGCAACGCTGCGCGCAACGGCGACGCGACGTCCAGCGGCGAGCGCTCGGTGCGTAGCACGAAGGAGATCACTCGGTTCGGGTACTGGCTCATGGGCAAGTAGGCGACCGCTGTGGGCGACTCGTCGAGCGACCGATACTTGATGTCGCCGACGACGCCAGCGATCGTCAACCAGTGTTCGTCACCGAACGAGAAGCGTTTGCCGACGGCATCGCGGCCATGCCAATAGCGGCGCGCCATGGTCTCATTGATGACGGCCTGGCGTGGCGCGTTGGGATGGTCGAGCGCGCGGTCGTCGAATATGTGGCCGCGGCGCAGTGGGATCTCCATTGTCGCAAAGTAGTCGGAGTCGACGAGCTTATGGTAGGCCCACGGCGTCTGTTCGTTCGGCCCCGGCGGCACGGCACCTTCCACCGTGATCGACGAGTCGGAGCTGCTCCCGCTCATGGGGAGTCGATCGCAGATTGCGGTGCGGACCACGCCCGGGATCGCGCCAAGCGCCACCTTGCTGCGATCGAGGAAGGCGCGGATCTGGGTCGACGACGGATACTTCGATGCCGGCAGCTCAACGCGTCCGGTCAGCACGTTGTGCGGGTTGAAGCCCGGGTTGACGTGTTGCAGCCGAATCAGGTTTTGGATCATGATCCCGGAGAAGATCAGCAGGGTCACTGCGGCGGTGACTTGGACGATGATCAACGCGTTGCGAAACGCATGTCGACTGCGGCTAGCGGTGGCGTTGCTGCCGGCGTCCTTGAGGTCGGTCGTCAGATCGGTCCGCGACGCCTGCAGCGCGGGCACGGCTCCGGAAACGACGCCAGCGACGAGTGCGAGTGCGAGCGAGTAGAGCAGCACGGTCTTGTCGATATCGAGGTGGATCCAGTAGGGGATAGGGATCTGCACCGCCGCCATCATCAGGTCGATCCCCCAGAGCGCCAGCAGCAGGCCGGCCGCGGCGCCGAGCCAGGCCAACAGCATCGACTCGGTCAGGAGTTGGCGCACGATGCGGCCACGCGTTGCACCGAGTGCCGCGCGGATGGCGAGCTCGCGCTGTCGGTCCATGCCCTTGGCGATCAGGAGGTTCGCAACGTTGACGCAGGCAATCAGCAAGACGAGTAGTACGGCAATCGGAAACAGCACCAGCATCGTGCGCACGTCGGACGGTAGATAGAAGTCTCGCAGGCGCCGCAACGTGGCGCGCCAGTGGCCGCGTCCCTGGTGGTACTTCTTGGCCAGATCGGCCGAGACGGATTCGATCTCGCTCCTGGCTTGCTCGATCGACACACCGTCTGCCAATCGCGCCAGGCCGGACATCCAGCCCGAAGCCCGGTCTGCCTTGGCGTAGTCCAGGCCGACTGGCACGAACACCTCGGAGTAGAGCGGAAACTGGAAGTTCGCCGGCATGACGCCGAGAACCGTGGCCTCCCGACCGTGGAATGGGATCTTTCTGCCGACGATGCCAGGGTCGCTCGCGTACTTGCGCTGCCAAAGCTTGTGCGAAATCAACAACACACGCGGGGCGCCGGCGCGATCCTCCTCTTCGGTGAACACACGGCCCAGCTCGGGCTGTACGTGCAAGAGCGGGAACATCGTGGCCGAAAACACGGCTCCCTGGACGCGCTCGGCACGCGCTCCACGGCCGAGGTTGAACGAGTTCGTGTCGAACAGACCGACTTCGTCGAAGGTTCTGCCGTCGCAGGATTTTGCCAGCCGCTTGCGTAGATCGACGAAGTTGGGCAGCGAGAGCGAGAGGCCCGTTCGGCCCAGAACCTGCGAGCTGACTTGGTAGAGCCGTTCGGAGTGAGGCAGCGGGAGGGGGCGCAAGGCCACGCCGTTGACCATACTGAAGATGGTCGTGTTGGCACCGATTCCGAGCGCCAAGCAGACGATCGCGGCTAGCGTAAGCATGGGAGACTTTGTGAGCATACGACAGCCGAAGCGCACGTCCTGCGCGACGACCGCGAGTGCGCGGAATGCTCTGGTCATCCTTACGCGACCTCCTCGGTGGAGATGTCCTCAACGACGCGACCGTCGAATAGGTGGAGTTGTCGGTCCGCGTAGCGCGTGTAGCGTGGGTCGTGCGTGACGATGCAGATGGTCGCGCCTTGGCCGTGCAGTTCCCCGAGCAGGTCCATGACCGCCTCGCCGTTCTTGGAGTCGAGGTTCCCGGTCGGCTCGTCCGCCAGCAGGATCTTCGGCTTGCCAACCAGGGCGCGCGCCACCGCGACGCGTTGCTGCTGTCCACCGGACAGCTGCGACGGGTAGTGGCTTGCCCGGTGCTCCATGTCGACGCGCGCGAGCGCGAGCCGTGCCTGCTCGCGGCGCTCGCGGCTCGCGAGTCCGCGGTACTGGAGCGGTAGCTCGACGTTTTCGCGCACCGTCAGGTCTCCGATCAGATTGAAGGCCTGGAACACGAAGCCGATCTCCCGGTTGCGGATCGATGCGCGTTCTACCGAGTCGAAGCCGTCGACTCGTTCGCCTGCGAGTTCGTAGACGCCGCTCGTCGGTGTGTCGAGCAGGCCGGCAATGGACAGCAGCGTGGACTTGCCGCAGCCCGATGGACCGGAGATCGCGAGGAACTCGCCCCGATCGATTTCCAGGCGGATGCCGGCGAGGGCGTGTGTCTCGACTTCATCCGCCAGGAACACCTTGGTCAGATTGTTCATGCGAATGAGCGTGTGTGTGGGCGTTTCGGGTTGGGTCATAGTCTTGGTTAGTTGAGGCGCACGCGGGAGTAGTCGGTCCAGCGGCTCATGTCGGACAGGATCACCCGGTCACCCGGTGTGAGGCCCTCGAGGATCTGAATGTTGGTGACCGATGTCTTGCCGAAGCGAACCGGGACTCGTTCTGCGTAGTGGTCATCCTTGTCCAGCTTGAAGATGCCGACGGTCTCGTTGACATCGCCAAACACGGGGCGCCGGACGAACACGACGTCCCGCAGATTCTCGAGCTCAATCGTTCCCTCGATGCTCTGGTCCGGTCTCGAACCCTTCGGCAGTCCGCGTTCGAATACGACGTCCACCGTGACGGTACCGGCGCTGACCGCCGGGTCGATGCGAGCGACACGCGCGGGGACTTTGCCATTGCGGGTGTCGACGATGGTCTTCTGTCCGACATGGATTTCCTTGGCCTGCAGCTCTGCGATCCGCAGTTCGGCCTTGAGTTCGGTCGGGTCGACGACCTTGGCGAGCAAGGCTCCGGGGGTTACCCACTGGCCGAGCTCGAGCGGGAGTTCTTGGCAGACGCCTTCCGCGCCGGCGCGGACGTGCAGCATCGTCAGCTGCTTGCGGCGGAACGCTTGGATGCTCCGTAGCTGTCGCAGTCGCGAACTCTGCGCGGCAAGCTGGGCGACCTTGCTGCGACCGTGGTGCGTCAGCCGCTTCTGCTCGATGGCCAGTCGCGCTGCCAGATCGGCACGCCGGTTCTTTGAGCGCTCGTAAATGATCTTGGCGATGATCTTTTCGTGGAACAGATTGGCGTCGTCGATTTCGGTCTGCTTGGCGTCGCGCAGCTGTGCGCGCGCTGCTTCGATGACCGCCTGCTGGGCCAGTTCGGCGCTCTCGAGCTGTGCGCGGAGGCTGGTGAGGTCGGCTTCGGCCTCCTTGAGCGCCATGTCCGCCTGCAAGGCCGCGAGCTCGACATCACTGTTGCTGAGTTCGAGGATGACGGTCTTTTCGTGCACCGGGCTGCCGGGTTCGACGTGGATCGCCTCGACGCGGCCTGCGTGCAGCGCGGTGACCCAGCGGATGCGCTTGGGCACGAGCCGGCCCGGGCCACCGACGGTGCGCAGCATGGCTCCCCTGCGGACGGTGTCGAAGTAGAGGCCCGCGCGCGCCACCGCGGGCGCAGCCTTGCCCAGCCTGGCGACGGTCCACGCGCCCGTGGCGATCGCCGCGACGGCGATCATCACGACGATCCATTTGCGTCGGCGCGGTCTGTGACGACGGGGAATGTCCACCGGATACCTGGAAGCAAGTCGTTGGAAAG
>CAYSWE010000196.1:0-8130 GCA_964434515.1 uncultured Phycisphaerales bacterium
GCATCGACGACGCGAACGTTGCATTGGACGCCGTTGCTGCTGGGGGCGTGGTCAAGGCGCTCATCGTGCTTTGATTCGTGTGCGAGCCGTTAGCTTTCATCCGGCGATGCGATGCCGTAGCTCTGCTTCCAGGCCACGAGTAGGTAAAGCCGTAGGCCTGCCGCTTCGGTGCGGACAAACTCCGGCAGTGCCGGGAGGTCGCCGTCGATGCCGCGGCCGACCAGCAGCGGTTCGCTCCTGCCGCTCCCGCTCACGACGCGAATGCCGCGCTCGCGGATCCACTCGGGTCCGCCCTCGGGG
This sequence comes from uncultured Phycisphaerales bacterium, assembly GCA_964434515.1. Classification (GTDB taxonomy): domain Bacteria; phylum Planctomycetota; class UBA1135; order UBA1135; genus CAYSWE01. Next base: position 301 of record CAYSWE010000196.1, read on the forward strand.
TCCGGGTAGCAGACGGGTCCACGAACGGGCTCGTCCTCGCGCACGCTGATTTTGCCCGCGGTCCGCTTTTCGATCTGGCCTCGGACGAAACGGACGAGCTTTCGATCATCGCGAAACACGTCTTCATGGCCCACGACCTCCGCGTCCGGGATCGTGATGCTGTGATACGAGCCGAACACGTTCTCTAAGCGTCGCAAGATGAACGCTTTGAAAATAGCCGTCGGTTCGAACGCGAGAGCGTCCTTGCTGAGAGGAGCGAAGTCATAGGTTGGACGCAGTTGGACGCTACGGATGGATCCCGTTGTGCTTGCGGAATCGATGGTCACGGTTTTTTCTCGGGTCATGGTTCACCTACTTGGGTTGGCTGCCCGATCGGGGCAACGGAAATAGACTCTTTGCACCACGGAACCCAACGCGGTATGCGCCGACAGGGAGTGTGGCATCGCAGGTCCCAAAGCCATCGAGCGCGGCGAACGCCGGGCTGTCGAACCAGTGTCCACCCTTGAATAGAGCCTTGCTCCGTTCCGGTTGTCCAGGCGCTGCGCAATAGAATGCGTCCACCAACTCCCCGACGTTGCCCATCAGGTGGAGGATGCCCTCCGGAGTTCGATCTGCATTGGCGAAGTCTGGGGGCAAGCAGAAGCGCACGAAGTCTTCGAAGCGTGTCTTCTTGGTGTACAGCCTGCGCACCGTCGGCCGAAACGCGCGGATGCCGTGGTCACTCCAGGGTTCGGCGTCGACGAGGGTGCGGCGTCCCGTCTTGCCGCGGGCGACGCGTTCCCACTCGGACCGTGTTGGCAGTCGCTTCCCGACCCATTCCAAGTAGCCCAGAACCTCGACGAGACGGAGGGACACGGCTGGCTTGTCGTCGGGGTAGTCCGCGAGATCGGGAAAGATGCCATCGCGCCAGGCCATGGGGGCCGGTACTCCGCTGGCATGCAGATAGGCTTTGAATTCGCCGACCGACACCTCGGTGCGATCCATCGCGAAGGCTGGTAGCGCGGGCCGTGTTTTTTCGCGGTAGACCGGATTCCAGGCTGCCTTCTTCCCGATTACGAATGCGCCGTCCGGATGGAAGCGAACCATTCGAGCCACGACCTTGGCCGTGCTGCGCAGCGGTACAAGGCCGACGATCCGCAGGTCGTCGGGACCAATCCAGCGGCTTAGCTCCGCGAACTCGTCCTCCGACTTGATGAGGTTGATCCGATAACGCCCGGGATCCAAGGGTTCCTCGTGCAGCGGCGTCTGTCCGAGGTAGCGGGCATCGCCGTAGCCGCCGATCGCCGGGTCGAGTCGGCGCACGTGCACGGCTAGTCCCGGCTGGCAGAGCACGGCGATCGTCGGGCGCAGATCGCGCAGCAGGAACCACGCGCCGGCTGCGCCGAGCGCCAGGACTACCCCAGCGAGGAGTCCGAGCGCCGCGCGGTGGCGTGCCACCCGGCGAGTGAGGCGTATGATCCGTCGAGCCGGTCGCGCGTGGATGGCTTCATGACGGAGGAAACGCTTGAGGTCTTCGCGCATATCCGCCGCCGACTGGTAGCGGTGCGCAGGTGACTTTTCGAGTGCCTTGAGGCAGATAGTTTCCAAGTCCCGGTGGATCTGTGGGAACGTGTGCGAAGGCGGTCTTGGATCGGCGAACAGAATGTCCTGCAGGAGGTTGCCACCATCGCCGCGCTCGCGGAACGGCGGTTCTCCGGTGAGCATCTCGTACATCACCGTGCCGAGCGAGTAGATGTCGCTGCGATGATCGACCGGCGTACGAGCCATGAGAGTTTGCTCGGGGCTCATGTAGCGCAGCGTGCCGACGAGCGTGCCGATCTGCGTGAGGGCGGGTCGCTCGGTCAAGCCCGCGAGACCGAAGTCGATCAGGCGCGCCTCGTCGTTGAGGCCGAGCAGGATATTCGACGGTTTGATGTCGCGGTGATAGACCCCGCGTTCGTGGCAATAGACGAGCGCATCCAGCACGCCGATGGCGATCCGTGCCAGCCTGCTCGAGGGGAACGGAGGGCCCTCGGACGGGACGTGCGCCTCGAGCCGCTGAGCGAGCGAGCCACCCGCCACAAACGGCAAGACCAGGTACGGTCGATCGGCGACTTGACCCTGGTCGAGGACCTTGACTAGGCCGGGATGGTCGAGCTTTCGACCAACGTCGATCTCGCGTTGGAAGCGCTCCCGTGCATCGATCGAGTCCGCCAGGTTGGCATTGAGAACCTTGATCGCTACGCGGAATCCGTCGGCGATTCGTTCGCCGCGCCATACGCGTCCCATGCCGCCCTCGTCGACGGACTCGAGGATTCGATACCCGGGAACGTCGGGGGCTTGGCTCTCATCTTCCGGTCGCAGAGCACACGCGCGCTCGGCTTCGAGCTGCACTTGGACATCCAGGAAGCGGCGACAGCCCCGGCGAACCGCCCTCCGTAGGTCCTCGGGCACCGACGCGAGGAACTCGTGCAAGCTCCGCGGTGGCTCGTCTTCTTGCAGCCCGATGAACTCGAGGATCCAGTCGTCCGCGCTCTTGTCCGTCCCATCGGAGGCGTCGCTATCGGGCTGCGGGCTACCGGGTTCGGGGTCTGGCGGCGGTGTCATGCTTGGCGGGGTTTGCCTTGGCTGGTCGAATCGTTGGTCGTGCGAGGGGGTCGTGCGAGGCTGCTGGAACGTCAGACTTCTGAGAGCGACAAGATCGCGCAGATCCGTCACTCATTCTGAAAAGAAATCCATCCATTCCCTGTCGCGACGCGGGCCCAGGTCGAGCTCCGTCCACGTGGGGCTTGTTGCCTATTCCATACGATAGTACGCTTTGCGTTGGCTCGATTCCTCAGGTCCGAACTCATGGTCTCTACGCACGAAGACGCAGCTCCTTCGGAGTGCTCCATCGACACCGCCGATGGCGGCGCGCTGGACGCGCTGGTGCGTCGTTGCCTTCCGGACATTCGAGCTCACGTACGCCGGCGCTTGGGCAGCCACATTCGTGCCAAGTGTGATTCGGGTGACATCGTTCAAGATGCGTTGCTCCGGTTCCTGCGCTATTGCCCGAACCTACCGCGCGTGAGTACGCGTGGCTTCTGTGCTCTGATGGCCCGCATTGTCGAGAACGTCATTCGGGACAAGCACGGCTGGGTCAACGCCGCGCGGCGCGATTCACGTCGCGAGGTCACAGGGAGCGCGGCGCGTCAGTTGCTGCACGGCCAGGTAGCCACCGGTAAGACTCCGAGCGGAGTTGTCCGGCAGCGCGAGGACCTCGGCATGACGCGCTTCGCGCTCGGCCTGCTCAACCCTCTGGATCGCGCCGTGATTCTGGGACGCGTCGACCGAGTCCCGTATGAGGCGTTGGCCGCGAGCCTGGGCATCACTCGGGAGGCGGCGATGAGTAGGCATCGCCGGGCGCAGTTCAAGCTACTTAAACTCGTTCAGAGGCTCGAGTCGGGCGCCTGGCATACGATCGATTGGGCCGAGGTCGACGCCGATACGTCCACGGACAGGCTTCCGCCATCAGCGACCTGAGAATCGCGGCGGTGCGGGCCGACGGCCATTCTTGACGTCATCGATGAAGTCACGCGTCGTCAGCAGCAGGACCGAAATGCCGTCTTGGCTCGGTTCCGTCGCCGGGCGTTTGAGGTCGAGCCGTCGGAGCACACAACCGTCCTGCTGCAGCGACGCGCGCAGTTCGTAGTAGAACAACTGCGGCGACGGCGGTTTGGCCGCCCACGGCACACGGCTCGCAAAGAACGAAGGCAGGACTTTCATGCCGCGAGGCAGGAGGGCTTTGGCGCCGGCGAGCCAACCCGCGAGATTGCGTACGTCATCGGTATGCACCCAGTCGACGACGACCGCGTCGAGGCTACCGGCGTATCGTTGGACGAACTGCGGGACCACGTCGTACACTTCGCCCACCAGGTTCATGCCCACCGCGTTGACGATGTCGTGTAGACCGGCAACGCGCGGCGGAGGCAGGAAGCGCGGGTTGCGCCCCTGGTCCAGCTCGATCAGATACAGAGCTGTGAAGTTCGCGAACTGCTTACCGAGTTCGGCGAACTCCCGCGCCCAGTCGTCGAACGCGCCCCGGTGCGGCATCGAGTTCGCTCCCATCGATGGAGGGACGAAGCTCGCCCAAACCTGGATGCCGGCGCGCTGTGCGGCGGGCAGCAGGAGCTTGAGATCGGCGAGCTCATCCGGGCCGCGCCAGAGCCGGAACGCGAAGCATTCGACGCGCGCGAGCTTGAGTGCTTCGATGGTCTTCTCGATGTCGACGCGGCCCTCTTGTCGTCCTGGCGGCGCCGGCTTGCGAATCGGGTCGGTGTACGCGATCCAGCGAGGTAGCGGACGCAGCTTGGGTCGCTTTTCTGGCTGCCGGCTCGGGCTGACCACGGCGCGGGTGGTCGTCACCTGGCTCATGGCTTGTGAGCAGCAGATCAGGCAGGTCCCTAGGCTGGCGACGAGCGAAACGGAGAGGTGAAGGGGGGCAACCATGCGCATGCGGCTATGTTGACACGCGTTGCGGAAGATGGAACCCCGGACCTCGGCGGCTGAGACTCAGAAGCGCGCGAGTTCTTGGATCGCCGGCGGAATCGGGCTCGGGCCGACCTGCTCCCGTAACCAGAGACTCGGCGCCCGCGTCCCGGCGACCGCGATCGCGGCGAGGCGGAACCCGCGGGCGCGGTCCTCCGGCGAGGTGTCCGCGCTCGACACCAGCGCTAGCAGCGGTGTCCAGAGCTGCGGGGCGGAGGCATAGCTCCAGGCTTGCATCTGTCTGAGCGGAAGGCTGCCAGGAATGCTGGCCGGTCGTTCGTCCATGGCGCGAGGATCGAGCCGCAGCGCTGCCAACGCCAGCACGCGCTGGTCCGACGCTCGGCTGGTTGCATAGAGCCTGTCACGGATGGTCAGCGCGCTCTTGGTGTCGCCAAGGCGCGCCAGACCGACGGCCGCGGCGACGGTGACCAGGTCGGTTGGCGTGGTCGGCACGCGCAGCTGGAGCCGCAGGTCGGGGATCGGAAACGCCACCGCGTCGCCGTCGCCCACCGGCCAAGCTTCGGGCGTGATTCGGCGGGCGAGCCGGGCCGCGCCGATGCACCAACCTGCCCGCGCGGACACGCCGAGATCACGATCGACCTGCCGTTCGAACAGTGCGATGTCGGACGCCGTGCCATGCTCGCCCAGCACGAGAAACGCCGCGCCGCGCCGCACGTCGGGCTGGCGCGCACGCTTGAACACGGCCCGCGCCTGTCGAGCCGCGCGCGGCGAGTCGAAGCGTGCCAGCGCGAGCAGCGCCATGGCGCTGACCTCGGGTCGGTTGTCCTGCAGGCGGCGGACCAGGAGGCGGACCACGCGCTCGCGTCGGCGGTCGTCGAGGGAGCCCGTATGCCGCGCGAGTCCCCAAGCCGTGAGGTAGCGCCGCATCGGCGACCGTGCGCTTTGCAAACCGGCACGAAGCAGGACCCATTCTTCATCGCTGCCGAAGCGGCGGCCGAGCTGGGCCAGAGCAAGACCCCGAATGCTGCGAATGGCGCGAGTGACCGTGACGACGCGGTTGGGGAGCGCCTCATTCGACTTGAGGAACTCGACCAGCAAGCCACGCCCCTCGTCGGCCGGTAAGGCGACGAAGCAGGCGGCGATTTCGTTGACGTAGCGGTCGCGGTTGCGCCGCAAGAGATGCAGCACGCGCGCAGTGATCTCGCCACTGCTGCTGTCGCCGCGTGCGCGGTCTGCCCACGAAGTCGCGGCCAGGCCAAGCGCGAGCGCCGCCATGATCCGTTCGTTGCGGGTCGAACCCTTGTCGGAGAGCAAGCGCGCGAGCTGCAGTCGGCTGGCTGATCCGCCGAGAAGCCCGAGGCCAATGATGGCGTGTGCGCCAACCCGAGCCGGATCCCCGCTTGGATCCTCCGCGTTCCCCTCGGAGAACGCTGCCAGCAGGACGCTGCGGTCGCGCAGCTTGCCGGCGCTGCCGAGCAGCACCGCAGCCGTCGCTCGTTCGATCGGCGTGCCGTCGCGCATGGCCGTCCGCGCTCGTTCGAGCAGGGCTGCCGGAGCCTCGGCAGGTTGGGTCACTGCGAGGGCCCGCGCCGCGCCGCGCACCGCGTCGGCAACCGGGTTTGGCAGCTTCTGGGCCGCCGCTCGCGCGGAAGCGGATCGCGGGTAGGGCGTGATTTGGCTCCTCACGTGCGAAACCGACCAGGCCCCGAGCACGAGCGCACAGGCCAGGCTCGTGCGGCGGCACGGGGACTTCGCGGTGCTGGCGGAGGAGGATCTCATGCGTCGGTCTCTTGCGTCCTGGTACAGCGCTTATATCGGGTTCCGGGCGTTGGTTTCTGTCTTCTTCGCGCTCTCAGTGTGTCCGGAGTGGACGTCCAGCTTGCAAAGTCCGTGCGCACTGCATCTGGGAATCCGTGCCGAGTCCGCGTATCTTCGGGACTGTAGCGAACTTGCGTGGACTCCCGGCTCCTCGGGTGCGGACTTCCTGGACGGCGGACTCTCATGGTGCGAATCGGGCATCTCGACTGCTTTTCGGGGGCTGCTGGGGACATGCTCATCGGTGCATGTCTCGACGCGGGGGCGAGTTTGGTCGAGCTTCGCGAGCAGCTTTCGAAGCTGCCGCTCGGTGGTTACGAGTTGCGCGCGGAGAAGGTTCGGCGCCAGTCGCTTGCGGGCACGCACTTCGTCGTCGTGGCGGGAAAGGAGTCGTCGCACCGGCACCTGGCCGAGATCGACACGATGATTCGGCAGGCCGGTTTTTCCGCGGTACGCGAGGCGCGCATGCTGGAGGTGTTTCGAGTGCTGGCCGAGGCCGAAGCGCGCGTGCACGGAACGTCGGTCGAGTCCGTGCATTTCCACGAAGTCGGCGCGGTCGATGCCATCGTCGACGTATGCGGCACGGTGATCGCGCTGGACCTCTTGGGAATCGAGCAACTCTATGCTTCGGAGATCGTCGTCGGTACGGGCGTCGTCGACTGTGCGCACGGCCAGATGCCGGTGCCGGCTCCGGGCACGCTGGCGTTGCTCGAAGGGCTGCCCGTGCGATCGGGAGTGCTCCATGGCGAGCGTTGCACGCCGACCGGCGCGGCGCTGCTGCGGGTCTTGGTCGATGAGTTTTGCGTGCCGCTCTCGTGGCGACCGCTGCGGGTCGGCTACGGGGCGGGAACGCGCGACGAGCCGCCGGTGCCGAATCTGCTGCGTTTGACGGTTGGCGAAGTAGACGACGAGCGTGGCGTTGACCAGGTTTGGGAGCTCTCCCTCCAGGTCGACAATGTCTCGGGAGAGGTCCTGGGTGCTGCGCTTCAGAGCGTAATGGAAGCCGGCGCGCTCGATGTTTGGACCGTTGCTACACTCAGCAAGAAGAGCCGGCCGGCGCATTGGGTCGTCGCGCTCTGTGACGAGGCGACCCGGCCGGCGATCGAGCGGTGCTTGCTGAGCGAGTTGCCGACGCTAGGCCTGCGCCGGCGACGGAGCGAGCGCGTGACGTTGCCGCGCCGCGTCGAGACGCGCGAGACCGACCTCGGTCGGGTTCGCTTCAAGGTGCGCACGTTACCCGATGGAACGGAGGTCGCCCATGCCGAGGCGGACGATGTGGCGCGGCTGGCGCGCGAGCATGGCCTCGCGATTCCGGTCGTGCTGGCTCGGATCGCGTCTGCGGGGCGTTCGGCAGAGTGACGGCGTCTGCCGCGGCCCTCGCGCGGACTCGCCGGCTCGAGCGGATCTGGGTTTGGTACGCATGGACCTTGGCCGGGTTGATCGCGGTCTTCGGCGACGGCGTGCCAGCGCGCTGGTGGTGGGTCGCAGGCTACGTGGCGCTCGCCATTCCGGCGTGGCTGTTGTCGCGGGTCCGTTCGCCGTGGCCCA
>CAYSWE010000197.1:0-8103 GCA_964434515.1 uncultured Phycisphaerales bacterium
ATCCGGCCATGGCAAAGCTGCTGCATCCGGACCTTTCGATCCTCGGGAAGTAGTCGGTTGGCGCAGGCCCCGCCAGTTCCGGCGCTGCGCATGCGTGGCGTGGCCAAGTCCTTTGGTGCTGTCGCCGCGCTCGCGGGCGTCGATCTCGAGGTGTTGGACGGTGAGGTGCACGCGCTCGTCGGCGAGAACGGTGCCGGCAAGAGCACCTTGATGAAGGTGCTCGCCGGAGTGCATCGTCCCGACGCCGGTGCGATCGAAGTGCGTGGCCGGAAGTTCGCGCCGTCGAGCCCCGTGGACGCGCTCCGGCGCGGCATCTCGATGATCTATCAGGAGCTGAATCTCGCGCCGCATCTCAGCGTCGAGCAGAACATCATGCTCGGTCGAGAGCGCGCGCGGCTCGGGTTCGTCGAGCGCAAGCGGATGCGTGGCGCCGTCGAGAGCGCGCTCGCTACGCTCGGACTCGAAGTGTCGCCGACGACGCTGGTCGCGTCACTCGGGCCGGCCTCGCGTCAGCTCGTCGAGATCGCGCGCGCGCTCGTCGGCGACGTGCGTGTGCTTGTGCTCGATGAGCCGACCAGCTCTCTATCGCGGCATGACACACAACGTCTGTTCGGTGTCGTTCGGACCTTGCAGGGCAAGGGAGTGGCGGTTGTCTACATCAGTCACTTTCTCGAGGAGGTGCAGCAGCTCTGCGATCGCTACACCGTGTTGCGCGACGGGCGCACGGTATCCACCGGGCATATCAAGGATGTGACGATCGAGGTTCTCGTCGAACGCATGGCCGGGCGCGAGATCGACGACGTCTATCCCCGCGCCGCGCACGCATCGGCCGAGGTCGTGTTGCGCGCGGAGCACGTTGCCGGCGAACGGTTGCCGACCGACGCAAGCTGCGCGCTGCGCGCCGGCGAGGTCCTCGGCATTGCCGGCCTCGTCGGCGCGGGACGGACTGAGTTTTTGCGGGCGATGTTCGGGCTCGACCGAGTGCTCGGTGGACGCATCTCGGTCCTGCGCGGCGCGCCTCTCGTGGCCGAGCCCCTCGGTCGGTCGCCGCGCACGGCGCTCGACGCCGGCGTCGGACTCGTTTCCGAAGACCGCAAGAACGAAGGCCTCGCGCTCGGTATGTCCATCATGGAGAACATGACGCTGTCGGCGCTCGGACCGCTCACGCGCTGGGGTTGGATTCGCCGCGGCCGGCAGCGCGACAGCGCGCAACGCTGGATCGAGCGTTTGGCGATCCGTTGCCACGACCTACGACAATCGGTTGGGTCGCTCTCGGGTGGCAACCAGCAGAAGGTTGCGCTGGCGCGGCTTCTCCATCAGGACGTCGATGTCCTGTTGCTCGATGAGCCGACGCGCGGCATCGACGTGGCGAGCAAGGTGGAGGTCTATCGGTTTCTGGACGAACTCGCACGGGCTGGAAAGGCGATCCTCGTGGTCAGTTCCTATCTTCCCGAGCTGCTCGGCATTTGCGATCGCATTGCCGTGATGCATCGCGGCGTGCTCGGCCCCGCCCGCCCGCGAGCGGAATGGACCGAGGCGTCGTTGCTCGACGAAGCAACGCGCGGGGCGACGGAGTAGCGATGGGCCGAGCGCGCTTGCTGTCGATTCTGCGGCCGTTTGTCGGCTTGTTCCTCGTGATCCTCGTGTTTGCGCTGCACCCGGACGCGACCGGTTTTCTGTCCGTGCAGAACCTGAAGATCGTTGCCAATCAGACCGTCATCGTCGGCATCGCTGCCATTGGCATGACGTTCGTGATCGTCAGTGGTGGGATCGATCTCTCGGTCGGTTCGGTCATCGCGCTTGCCTCGGTGGTGACCGCGGTGGTGCTGCGCGACGGCGGTGGCGCGCTGCTTGCTCTTGTCGCTGGCATGGCCACGGGCGCGGTGTGCGGCGCGATCAACGGTCTATTGATCACAGGTTTGCGCATCGGCGCGTTTGTCGTGACCTTGGGGATGCTCAGCATCGTTCGCGGTGTTGCCAAGTACGCCGGCAACGAAGCCAAGGTCGATGCACCGATGTCGTGGTTGTCCTCGCTGATGCGCGCCATCCCGGAGCCGAGTTGGCTCGTCGTGTCGCCGGGCGTGTGGATCGTGTTCGTGGCCGCCGTGGTGATGTCGCTGGTTCTGCGGCGTTCGGTTCTCGGCACCTATACGTTTGCGCTTGGGTCCAACGAATCCACGGCGCGGCTCTGTGGTGTGCCGGTCGCACGCACCAAGATCGCGATCTACGCACTGTGTGGTCTGTTCGCCGGCTTGGCCGGCGTGCTCTTGTGTGGGCGGCTGACGGTGGGCAACCCGACTGCAGCGCTCGGCAAGGAGCTCGACGTCATCGCCGCGGTGGTAATCGGCGGCGGCAGCCTCGCTGGCGGCGAAGGCAGTGTCCTCGGCACGATCCTCGGCGCCCTAATGCTCGCGTTTCTCGCCAGCGGCTGCAAGATGACTGGCAGCGCCAACTACGTGCAGGAGATCATCATCGGTGCGATCATCATTGCCGCTGTCGCGGTGGATCGACTGCAACACCGAGGGGCCAGCACGTGACCGCGATCTTGAAACACATCTCTCGCAACATGGTGGCCGGCATCGTCGCATTGTTGCCGATCGGCGGGATCGTCCTTGCCGTGACCTACCTGGAGTCGATCCTCGCGACATCTTGGAACGGCATTCCGGCGTTGCGGCCGTATTACTTTCCCGGGTTGGCGATCCTCGCCGCGCTATTCGTGATCTATCTGGTCGGCCTGGCGGTATCGAGCTTTCTCGGACGCTGGCTTTGGCGGGTCGTAGATCGACTGTTGGATCGGCTACCGCTGCTCGGGTCGCTCTACCAAACACTGAAGCAGATCCTTGGCTATGGCGAGGGCGAGGACGCGGTGTTCCAGCGCGTGGTGTTCGTCAAGAGTCGCGAGACCGATGCCGAAGAGCTCGGCCTCGTCACCAACGCCACCTCCGGCGGTCGACTCATCCTGTTTGTGCCAGGTTCGCCCAACCCCGGCGCGGGACGTCTCCTATTGACTGAGGCCAGTGCAACGCGCCCGGCCAAGATGTCGGTCCACGACGCGCTGACCACGCTGGTAGCCGTCGGCAAGACGGACCTCGTACGGTAGGCACCACTAGTGGCCGATTGCGAGCACCGCGCTCTCGCCCTTGTTGCCTCGGCCACGTGTTGTCAGGAAGAGTCGGCTGGCATCGGATTCGAGGTCGCTGTTGATGAATGAGTCCGCGAGCGGTTCGAACTTCCAGAGCCGTTTGCCGGACCTGAGTTCGATGGCGTAGAGCGTTCCATTGAGTGTCGCTCCATAGACCGTATCGCGCGACACGATGGGGCGGCTGTAGATGGCCGCGCCGCCCTCCCTTGTCTGGAATCTCCAGACGATGCTACCCAGGGCCCTGTCGGCGGCGTAGACCATGCCGTCGCAGGAGCCGAACAAGACCAACTTCTTGGTCGCGGCGGCCGCGGCTTCGTTCCGAGACCCGGTCTTGATCTTCCAGGACACTGTCCCGTGGTTCTTGTCGAGCGCGTAGAAGTGTTGGTCCTGACTGCCTACGTAGACATCGCGGTCGCCGACCGTCGGTCGAGCACTCATCCAGCCCTTGCTTTGGAACGACCAACGCCGCTTGCCAGTCGCTGCATCGACGGCAATCGTGCGACATTGGTCAAACACGGAAAGAAAAACCGTCGTGCCATCGGTCGCGGCACTGGTTGGGCGGGCGGGCCTCTCCTCACCGAGCCTGGCTTGGGCGCCGTCGAATCCCTCCGGATCCTCAGGCCGGTCCGCAAGGTAGTCGTGCGTCCATCGGAGTCTTCCGGTTCGCACGTCACAAGCGTAGAGCTTGCCATCGGCGCCGCCGGCAAAGACGGATGCCTTGGTGCAGGTCGGACCGGCGACGCCTTTCGGGATCTTCGTTTCCCAAAGCACCTTCCCGGTCTTGCGCTCTACGGCGAACAGGCCCGTGTCACAGCTGACCAGCAGCGCGTCAAAGTCGACGGACCGCGTAAGCGCCAACCCGAAACCGTAGTTGAGCGACTTCTTGCGCTCGATTTTCCACAAGACCTTGCCTGTGGCCGCATCGAGCGCATGGATGCCGGTCGCACGGTCCAGGGCAATGACGACCCCATCGAAGGTGACAACCCTGGAGAACCAACTTCCCGCCGGGGCATACTTCCAGAGCACTTTCGGTTTCGCCCGCAGATTCAAGCCTGGGACGACTCCAGTGTTGCGCTGGGCCTCGGCGAAGCCATTCCGCAGCTTGGGTCGCGTCGCCGGGGTCTGAGCCGCGGCGATCCCCGACAGCACAAACAGGGGGATTGCGGCGGAGTGAAGAACTCCTCGGCGACTCGGGTGCCGGGTCGAAGAATCTAGGCCCATGGCGGCATCGTAACGTTCGGCAGCCTGCCGTGCTGGAATCCCTACGGTCCCGCTGGACAAGACACGAAGGATCCTCCGGCTTTTCGCTCTGCTCGCCGTGGCTTCGGTGGGGTTCCGGAGGCCTCCCTCTCCCGGAAAAGTGAGATTTCCGGGAGAATGACCGACGGATTTCGTGCAACTGCGCGCTTCGCTCCTGTGAGGGGATCCCTCCGAGTACGCCATGCAGCCTTCCAGACTTCAGGACACCATCGAACTGGTCCACGCGGCCAAGAGCGGCCACGGCCCATCTCTCGAGGAACTCCTCCAGCGCTACGGGCCGCGTCTCATGGCGCGCGTTCGAATCCTCATGGGTCCCCGCGCACGGGAACTTGCCGAGGCGAGCGACTTCCTGCAGTCCGTGTTCGTCGAGGTCATCGGTAACCTCGCACGGTTTGAAGTGCGGGACGAGAATGGATTCCTGCGGTGGGTGACACAGATCGCCCGCAACAAGATCCGATCGGGCGTACGCAAGAAGCGCGAGCGGGCGTTCGCGCAGTTCGCCACCGCGATCTTGCCTGCGGCCAACAGCAGCACGCCCTCCACCGAGATCTCTCGAATGGAACAGGCGCAACAACTGGTTGAGGCCCTCGAACAGCTCCCGCATGAGCAACAGCTCGTCATCGAACTTCGACACTTCGAGCGGATGTCGTTCAACGAAATCGGCGAGCGACTCGGCAAGACCCAAAACGCTGTGCAGCTGTCGCATACGCGTGCACTCATGCGACTCGGGCGGATGCTCGGCGCCTCGCGCCGCAGGCCGTGATCTTCGGTTCGATGCCCCATGAGCGACGCGCCGGACCGAGGTGAGAACGCTGAATCCGTATTCGAGTCGTGGCTCGTCCAGGAGGAAATCCCATTCGACCATCTGTGCCTGCGACACCCGAGGATCGCGGACCAACTAGCCCAGTGCCGTGCGGATTACGAGCGCGCGCGGAGGCTCTGCGAGGGGTTCGGACTCGACGATCGGCGGCCGACGAGCGCCCTCGAGCAGGTCCTGAGCGCGTTGACGGAACCCCGCGGTGCGGAGTCGTTCGTGACGCTGGGCGAACTCGGTCGTGGCGGCATGGGGCGGGTCGATCGCGTCCGGGATACAAGGCTCCAGCGCGAACTCGCCCGCAAGGTCCTGCCGATTGACGTTCGCGAACCTCTGACAGCTTGGGAGCGCCGACAGATCGCGAGGTTTCTGGATGAGATCCGCGTGATGAGTCGCTTGCAACACCCTTCTGTCCTCTCGGTGCAGGAGGCTGGCGTCGACGACGATGGACATCCGTTCTTCACGATGCCGATTGTTCAGGGCCACGACCTTGGAACCATCCTGAAGTTGGTGCGCGAGGGGACGAGCGCGACTTGGACCCGCGAGCGATTGCTCCAGGTTCTGATCGCCGTGTGCGACACGCTCGCCTACGCGCACGCAAACGGCATCATTCATCGCGACGTCAAACCGCAGAACATTCTGATCGGACCATTCGGCGAGGTCTACGTAACAGACTGGGGAGTGTCACGACTCGACATCGACTCACGCGGGCCGGGTGCGCCAGCTCGCGCCGACGGCGACCCTGCGCTCAAGACCATGCATGGCGACGTTGTGGGAACTCCGTGGTTCATGGCACCCGAGCAGGCGGCTGGAGATGTCGCCGCCGTTGGGCCGCACTCCGACCAGTATTCCGTGGGGGCAATCCTGTACGAAGTCTTGATCGGCCACGCGCCATACGCGGACTCAACGACGCGAACGACACCACAGGAGGTGCTCGAGTGCGTCCGGGCAGAAACACCAACCCCGCTGGCTTCCGCCAAACCAGACGCCCCGCCGGAGCTTCTCGCCATCTGCGAGCGCGCAATGGCGCGAACACCCACCGAGAGGTACGGTTCCGTCGCAGCCCTCGCGACAGACTTGCGCGCGTTCACCGAGATTCGCGTGGTCCGCGCCTATGCAACCGGGGCATGGTCGACATTGAAGAAATGGACGGTCCGCAACCCTTGGCTTGCACTGTCGTTGATGACCATCCTCGTCGGGACGTTCGCAGGTCTCGTGACTTGGAACCTGGCACAGAGCAGACACCACAGGACGCTGACCAAGGCCAACGACGCGCTGCGCTGGACCAGCTACCGGCAGGAGATCTCCGCTGTTCAAAACGCGTTGGCGTCCGGGTGCTTTGGCACAGACATCCAACGATCACTGGAAGCGTGCGAGCCCGACCTGCGCGGCTGGGAGTGGGAGTACCTTCGGCGCCTCGCGGATACCAGCACAGCGACCGCCAAGCTCGACGGCTGGGTGCATGCGTTCGCCATTTCGCATGACAAGAAGCGCCTCGGGGTCGTGACGCCGAGGCATGCGTACCTCTTGGACGCCACATCACTCGACGTGCAGCGCGAGTGGAGTCCCTCTTTGCGCACGCCAGACGAGCTTCGAGGCATCGCATTCACGCGCGACGACAGCCAAGTGCTGGTTGGTAGACTCTTCGGTGCCTTAGAACTGCTGGACGTCGCAGGCGACCGAGTTCGGAGCATCCGCAACTCCTCGGGCGTCTGGGCGATCCGCGGGACTCCCGGCGGTGATCGGTTCCTCATCGGCACACGCCGAGGCAGCGTCGTTGTCATCGATTCCACGACCTGGCGTACGCTGCGCACGCTCACGGGCTTGCGCAGCCGAGTGCCTTCGCTCGCCGTCGCGGCGGACGGCACTCGGGTAGTGGCTGGAGACCACTTCGGCACGGTAGGTGTCTGGGATCTCGAAACGGGTCAGCGCCTGAGCCTCACCCGAGGCGAACGGCCGTACACGACCTGGGGCCTCGCATTCCTGCAGGATGGCGGCGTCGTTGGTTGTGATTGGCGGGGCGACGTTTTCGACATTGACGTGAGTAAGAACTTACGAAGCACGCGCTTCCGACTGTCCCGCAGCGGGAATGTAGCTGCCTTCGACGTCGCCAACGACCGAGTGTTCTCGCTGGCCGACTCCGCCGTCGAGCTTCGCCGCGGGAACGGCCGGTTGCAGCAACGCTACAACGGGCTCCTACATCCAGCGGTCCTGGTTGCGCCCGCATCGAACGAGGCGGTCGTCGCAGGCGACTTCACTGGCACGGTGAAGCGTTGGCCGCTGGCGGGCGGGAGCTTCCCTGTTGTCTTGCAGGGGGCCTGGAACGGCACCACCCAACGAGTGAGCCTCTCACCCGACGGAAAGCGCGTGGCCGCTCGGGTCAACACCGGCGAAGTCGCGGTATGGGAGCTCGACCGACGACAGGAGGCGGATGCCCCCGCACCACGGACGAGGATCGACTTGTCAGACGGAGTGGCACTCGCGTGGTCGCCCAATGGCCGGCACATTGCCGTCGCAAACGGAACGGAGCTCGTCATTTGCGACGCCAACACCCTCGATACTCTGCGCACCGTTCCTCTCGAGAAGAGGCGCCCGAACTGCACCCGGTGGTCGCTCGACGGTCGGACCATCGCCATTGCCACGCAGGGTTTGGTCCTCGTCGATACCCACCTGTGGACAACGCGAACGCTCTCGAGCGAACGCGTCGGCTCATGCGCAATCAGTCCAGACAGTCGGTTTGTGGTCGCATGCGGCAAAATGCACTCGGACTGCTTCGACGTCGTTTCCGGGCGTCTACTCTGGTCACTGCCGATAGGCGGTGCGTGGGACGTCGACGTGGATCCCGCGGCCCGGCTCTGTGCGATACCGAGTTCCCGAGGACAGATCG
>CAYSWE010000198.1:0-5083 GCA_964434515.1 uncultured Phycisphaerales bacterium
CAGTCGGAAGATGCGTGAATCGCACGGCAGACTCGGTCTTGTTGACGTGCTGTCCACCGGCACCGCTGGCGCGGAACGTGTCGATCTTGAGGTCCTTGTCGATGACTTCGATATCGATGTCATCATCGAACTCAGGGACGACTTCGACCGAGGCGAAACTAGTCTGCCGGCGGGAGTTCGCGTCGAACGGCGAGATCCGCACGAGCCTGTGCACGCCCTGCTCGGCTTTGAGGTAGCCGTACGCGTACGGCCCCTTGATCAGGACTGACGCCGACTTGATCCCGGCCTCCTCCGCGTTCTGCAGGTCGATCTCCTCGAAGTCGAATTCCATCCGCTCGGCCCAGCGCAAATACATGCGCAGCAACATCTCGGCCCAGTCGCAAGCGTCGATGCCGCCGGCCCCGGCCTGAAGACCAAGGATGGCATTGCGTCCGTCGTGCTCACCGCCGAGCATCAACTGGAACTCGAGCTTGTCCAGCTGCTTCTCGAGTAGACCGAGGGACTTCTCGAGGTCGGGGGCGACCTCGTCGACGTCCTCCTCACCCATCTCGAGCAACACCTCGGCGTCCTGCGCCTCAGCGTCGGCCTTGCGCATCGGATCGACCACCGCGCGAGCACGCTTCTGCTTCTGGACAACCACACCCGCCTTCTCTTGGTCATCCCAGAAGCCGGGTCGCATCATGGCCGCCTCGGCGGCTTCGAGCTTTTTCAGATGGGACTCGTAGTCAAAGACCCACCTTGAGCTGGGTCAACCTACTGGTCACCAGTCCAAATCTGTCTTTGAAGTCGGCTAGCGACATCTCGTCCGATCCACCTTTCCCGCCTACCCGTTTCCGGGACCCAATGCGATACGAACGGCGACCGTAGCACGGAGGTGGAGGGAAAAGAAGGCCGTGGCGACCGATGCAAGGCAAAGGATCGAAGTCGGCGTATCGAACCGCCACGGCCCGAGTGCCGCTCTCGCACTGACGGGCGGCAGTCTCCATCGAACAGACTGGAGACACTCCGCATTCTCGGCCGTAAGCGTCGGGACCTAACAAAGAACGGCTCGTGTCGTTTTTTCCGTCGCTCAACCCACGTGCGAGACGCGGATCACCGAGCACGCGCCTCTGCATCCAGCATCCAGAGGTTCCGTGCCAGCACATACGCTGCCATGAGCACGACCCAGGAAAACCCGCAGGCAACCGATCCAACGATCCCAGCGAGAACCGAACTTCCGCCCGCCAGTAGGGTGTCGACTGCCAGCCCGCAGCCAACCAGCACGAGCCCCCACACCAAAAACAGCACCAAGAACGCGGTCGACGTCCCGAAAGGATGCCGCAGGGCAAGCCCCACCGTCCTGCTCCAACCGAGGAAGGCCGACCGTCGGTCGTGCAGCACCAGGTTGGCAAGCGCAAGACGGCGCGCTACCCAGAGCTTGGCGAAGCCGATCAACCAAACGATGTTGACCCCGACGTCGAAGCGATACATGGATGTCTCGTTGCCCGCGGTGACCAACTTGTCGCTGAGCCAGGGCTTGGCCAAACCGATGCTGATCCACGTCCAAAGCATCAACAGCACGGCGAAAACGAGCCAACAACGCAGCGACCGAAAAAACGTCGCTCCCGAAGCTGCCAAGAAGCCGCCAACACCGGCCCTTCGCTCGCCAGGAGTGCTCGGCACACCGACGATCGCGAGGACTCCACCGGCAAAAAACACGGCTAGAATCAAAATGAGGAGCCCGCTGGCCCCCACATGCGGCTCGGTTCCCGAGTGCAGGCGCTCGACGTCGTCGAACAATACTTGGCCAAACCGGCCGCCGGCCCCGGGCACGAAATCCGTCCAACGCGCCAGCTCGTGGTACGCAGGCCCCGCTACGAAAACGGCCGCCGCCAAGCAGACAGAGACGACGAGGAGTGTGATGCGCGGTGCCATCAAGACTCGCAAGATCGCGGCCGGGGCTAGCCGCGCACATCCAAGTAGGTTGGGAAAGGTGCTCATCCGATGGCTCCAAACCAGGTCAAAACGGATTCGGCCCAGAGCAGCATCCGGGCACCACGACGGCGAGCCGGCCTCGCGTCCCGGTTCGCCTGCCACGAGTTGTTCAAGAGGTTCGCGTCCATGACATACACGCCTGCTGGGCCGACGCCGAGTTCTCGCTTGGGGTCGGGGGGATCCACCCAGACTCGGAGGAGCTTGCCGCGCTCGGCCAGCTCCTTTTCCGAGAACGTCCAGCGCCGCCAGAATCCCTGACCAGCGGCCGGCCACGACGTATCGACCGTCTTGCCCTTGGCGAACTCGAAGCGCACGGCGACCGGCACAATCATCTCGCCATAGCGACGGATCGTCACTACCGTGCGCGCGGGCTTCTTCTCGACGGCGACACTGTGCACGCCATAGTCGAGCATCTTGGTCGTGGTGAATGCTTCGCGCGCAAAGTTCGCGACGTCGTCGCCACCGAACTTACGCACAAGCCGCACAAAGTCCTTCGTGGTCGGGTGCGCAAACCGCGCTTGCTCATGGAAACGCCGAATGCACGGCCACCACTTTTCGGGCCCCATCATGCGCTCGAGCGTCGTCAACAACGTCGACGGCCGGGGATAGGAGTTGACGCGATAGCTCGAGCGATCGAGATACTTCCACGCAAACGTCAAGATCGGGTCCTTCTTCGGGTCGCGGAGGTAGCCATTGCGATCCCCATAGAGATTGCGCATGGGCACGTCCTTGGCGTAGCTCAGTAGAGGCAAGGTCCGCAGGTAGTCCACAACAGGGAGCTTCGGAAAGAATCGGGCATCGAACCCTAGTTCCCTGCTCGCATAGCGCGTGCCGTCGTGCCAGCTATCGCGAAGCGTCCCTGCTGGCAACAACGACTCGACGCATTCGGGCAGCGGCAATCGCTCGAGCAGTGCCAGCTGCCCTAGCAGACGGTTGCCACTGGACAGCCGGGCCGGAGCCTTACCGGTGATCTCGAACGGCCCGAACGAGGTCACAAAGATCGGATCCCCAACCGGAGGATCCTCAAGCATCTTGTCATAGCCGAGGTCCAGAGCGCGCCCCTCGGAATACGAGTTCATGCCCTCATCCAACCAGGACTCCTCGAACTCGTTATTCCCGGACAGCCCATACCAAAACTGGTGGCCAAACTCGTGCACGGTCACCCCCTCCGGTCGGAGCTTCCGCGGATGCAGATAGAGGTGTGTGCCGCAAGTAATGAGCGTCGGGTACTCCATGCCACCGCCGAGGCGGTGCCAGCCCAGGTCTGTCGCCGGATCCACCACAGTGAGCGTCTCATAGGGGTAGCGACCGAAGCGATTGCCGAAGAATGCCAGCGCGACTTCGACCGCGTGCCGATGCCGCGCAACCTGGAGCTCGGTGTCGTGCTCCGGATGGAGCAGGATACGCACGTGCACGTTGGAGAGCGTCAGAGCCGACCTTGGCCAGCCGTGTTTCTCGAGCAGCTTCGCGTGCGTGTTGTCGATATGCGCTGCACCATCGAAGTCGAACTCGTGCACCACATAGTCGGGGTCCGTCACCCAAGCAAAATCGTGCACGTCCTCCTGTACGAATCGGCGTCGCGTCAACGCGACGCCGGCAACGGTGACCGCCTCATCAGCACCGAACTGCTTGCCCGTGGCTCCGACCGGCCAGCCACGCGGCGTTTCGATCGTGACGTCGTAGCGTCCGTAGTCCGCGAAGAACTCGGTCCACGCGTGGAACTGATGGCAATTCCACGCCGATTCCCCAGCCGCAGCGTCGCCGGGCGCGCTCTCGAGCACGCCAAGCTTGGGGAACCATTGCGCCACCATGAAGAAGTTGCCCGGTGCCCAGCCTGTGCGACGATAGGCCTTGGGTAAACGCGCTTCGAACTCGGTCTTCAGGACGATTTCGGTGCCGGCTGCGAACGGTGCGGGGAGCCCGACGACCGCAACCGTCCGATCCTCGGGGTTCCCATCATCCGGCGCATCGTAGCGCAAGCCCGACAACAGGTCCTTGGGACCGCCTGCCCCTGAGACAAGCTCGAGCTTGGTGAAGCGCGTCTCGCCGAACTCCGCATCCGACTCGTAGCGCTCACGCGCTGCCGGCGCCTCCTCGCGCAGATGCGTGGAGCGGACGTTGCGAAAAGCATTGAGGTAGAGATGGAAGCGAAGCTCGGACGTGCTACCTCGCGTCTGGTTGCGGTAGGTGATCTTCTGCGAACCGTGCAGGACGCGCCGCTCCGCGTCGAGCCGCACCGTCATCTCGTACTCGACGATGCGCGAACTCTTGTCTGGCAAGGCCGTTCGCGCCGGATCCACGCGCTGCGCCAACAGACCGGGAATGCCCACGGCGAGCGCGAGCGAAAACGAAACAAGACGATTCATAAGGAGCCCTTGGTATTCCGAACAGCGAGAGACTCTAGCGATGTCGCCGAAGAATCGATGTCTGCGTTCGGGCAGTTGCACAGCATGGGGGCTCGGCGCGAAGATTCGCGCGTGCTGACCAGCAACGCCAAGACCATCCTCACGGACCTTTCGAGCGGACGAATCCGCAGTGTGCTCGCGCTGCGCGCGTCGCGGATCGGGGACCTGCTCATGACGACTCCGGCCCTGCACGCGTTCCGGGTTCGCTGGCCGGGTGTCCGTATCGCGTTCCTGACCAACACTTACTGCGCACCACTGCTCGAGCACAATCCGGATGTCGACGAGATCCTCGCGTTCGACGGACGGGAAAAGCAGCTAGCCTCACGGCGGGGCAGGCTGCTGGCGCGCACGCTCCAGACACGCGGCTTCGACCTCTTGCTCGCGTTGCGCCCACGAAACGAAGCCGTCGAGTTCGCCAAGCGTGCATCCATCCCCAGAATCTGGCCAGAACGTGACCCCAGCCCACAGGATCGAGGGCGTCACGTAGTCGAGCAGTGCGCCGATCGACTCCGCCCCATCGGCGTGCTGGAGCCGCCCGCGGGGCAACGCCTCATCGTGACGGACGCGGAACTGGCCGAGGCCGATCGCAAGATGCCGCCTGGCGACGGCCCGCTCGTGCTGGTCCACCCGGGCTCGGACGAAACGATTCGCCGCAAACCACGACGCGGCGTACGCCGCCGCGTTTGGCCGCCGGCGTACTGGTC
>CAYSWE010000198.1:5093-8072 GCA_964434515.1 uncultured Phycisphaerales bacterium
CGCCCGACCGGCAGCTCGGTGCGCGGGTCGTCGTCAGCTCCGGAAGCCCGGTCGAAGCGCGGTGGGTCGATCGGATCCTGGCCAACTGCGAGACCTCACCGGTGCACCTGGAACGCCCCAGTCTGCGGAGCTTGGCCGCGACCGCCGCGAAGGCAGCGCTTGTCCTGACGGTCGATACGGGGCCACTGCATGTCGCGTGCGCGGTCGGCACACCGCTGGTCGGTCTCTATGGACCAAGTCCGGTCAGCTACACAGGGCCATGGTCACCGGATATCGTCACGTGCGTGATTCGACGGTCGTTGCCTTGCTCGCCCTGCCAGGGTCGTGACGTCGTCTGCCCATCGAACGTGTGCATGCGCGAAATCCGGCCAGAAGAGGTAATTCTCGTCTGCCGTCGACTCGTAACACGGTAGTCGCGCCGGATCCCCGCCCGTCAGGCGGTCTCGACGCTTCGCGCAGTCTCGACGCGGCGCTTGCGAGCACTCTCGCTCACTTGGTAGCTCTTGAGCTTGTTGTAAAGGGTCTTCGTGTCGATCCCCAACACACGCGCCGCGCGCGTCTTATTGCCGCCCGTACTAGCGAGAACCCGCAGGATCTGGCGCTTTTCGAGCTCGGCTAGCGACATCGTCAGTAGCCGTTCGGGATCCGGCTCGCCAAGGCACTGGATCATCTTGGAACCAACGGCTTTGGCGTCGAGCAGCAGAAACTCGATCTGCCCGCCCTCCATTCTCCCTTTGAGCTCCTCGAAGGTGGCCACCTCCTCGGTCTGCATGGCCTGGCCATGTCCGAGATTGGCGGCCAGCTTCTGCAGCGACTCGCGTCCGGCTTCTTCGGGGGAAAACAGATAAATGGTGCGCGGAGATGCCATTCCTAAATACTCCGTTGGGACAACGCCTCGTCAGGCCAACGAGGGGAGAGCGAGTTCGCGCAAACGCGAGATGGGGGGCATCAGCTCGTCTCCACGATCAAGCGGGACAGACGCCCCATCTACGTAGAAGTTGCGCGGAAGATTGACTCAGGCGCGATTTTTTTTCGCGGCAGTGCGACTCGGTCGAAACTGGGAGGCCAGTCTTGCGCGGACTTCTAGAAGCCCGGCATGGCTGCGACGCCCGTTAGCACGCACCCTGCAAAGCCGGAAAGCCCTAGTTCGTGGGAACGCTGGCGCCGGTGATTTGGATTGGCAGCAGGCGGCGAATATACAGTTCCACGATGTCGTCGAGGTCGGCGATCGTCGAGGTCTGGCAATAGACCACGTCTCCCGGAAGCAGCATGAAGTCCGGGCCGCCGTCGAGCAGGATCGAACTCATGTTGACCCGATGGGTCCGCGTCGCGGACTTTCCATAGTAACGGAGGATCCGCACGTCACTCCACTTCGCGCGGATGTCCAGGCCACCGACGGCCGCGACGCCCTGGGCCAATGTCATCCCGGGCGCATACGGGATCGGCCCTGGCCGTTTGACCTCGCCGGTAATGTACAGCGTATTCTCGGAAGCCTCGGCCAGGGAAACCGTCACTTCCGCGTTCTGGAGCACTTCGGCATAGGCTGCCTGCACTTCACGACGGAAGCCGCCGATCGACTTGCCCTTGGCATTGAGCGGTTTGGCGATCCGCAGCAGGTTGACCGTTCCGGTCGGTGAGACGACCACTTCCTGCTGCAGGTCCTCGGCCTGGTAGACGGAGACGTTGAGCTTATCACCGGGACGGATGACGTAGTCTCGATCCATGTACGAGACCCATTCCTGCACGATGGCCTTGGCATCGAACGGCGGCGCCGAAGCACAGCCGGCAAACCCGAGGGCGACTGGAATGAAGAGGAGGGCTTTAAAGACCTGAGCCATGGACTTTCTGTCCTGAGGAGGGGTTCTCGAAGCGGGACGCCGGGGTCGTTGCCAATAGCACGTTCCCACGGTGTGCTCATCGGCATCTGCGGCGCGAGGCCTGAGGGCTCACCCAGGAATCGGCACGGGACGAGGCTACCGAACGATCACCACCCGCCGCTCGCTCGAGGGCTCGATCCGGCGGGTCTTGGCAAACGCCCGGACGAGCAAGTCACGGAGCAGCGGCGCGAACGCCTTGCGCGCCGTGCCCTCGCGAAACGTCTTGGCTCCATCACCGCCACGCGCAAGGAACGAGTTGGTCGCCACGCGGTAGGTCGTGTCAGCCTCGATGGCAACCTCGTGTCCACGATCGTCGAGCCGCCACATGCGCGTCACATGCGGCTTACCACCGTCGACGCGCACCTCGTAGTGCATTCCCGAGACCTCGAAGGGACCGTGCGCATACGCCAGACTCTCGCCCAGAACCGAGCGCAGCTGCGCCCCGGTCAGATCCATGGCAACGACGGTGTTCTCGAATGGCAGCAGTTCGAACACCATTCTCCGCGTGACCGGTCCCTTGCGGAGCGCCGCGCGGAGACCGCCTTTGTTCATGACGCCGATCTGCGCGGCCCCGGCCGAACGAATCAGGTCTGCGACGAGGTTTCCGGCCGAGGTAGAGCCGCGAAAGCCGCGCCCCGTAGCCACATCCCCGGCGAACTCACCAATCGGCTGATCCCACTCCTTGCGAATCGCCACGCTGCGGCGATCGACCTCTCGTGCGGTAGCCGGGTCCGGCGGGATCTTGCGTGGATCCAATGGAATGTTGCGCGCGCGCAGGACGCGGATGCGCTTGGCGATCGGATCCACGGCGATGTCGATTCGATAGACCTCACGCGCCTTGCCGCCGGTCTGCACGATCGTCGTCGCACCCACGCGCACCGGTGCCTTGAGGCTCGTATGGCTGTGACCGCCGAGGATCAACGGAACCTCGGGAAACTGCGCCGCAAGCTGCCGATCCCGATCGAAGCCAACGTGGGTCAACAACACACACTCGTCGGCTGCGGCGTGCACCCGAGCCAAGAGCCGCGTGACCCACTCATCCTCGTCTCCAAAGCCCGCGTCGCCGAATGGCCCGGTGGAAGTCACCGGAGTGCGCTGCGTC
>CAYSWE010000199.1:0-8063 GCA_964434515.1 uncultured Phycisphaerales bacterium
CGAGCAGACGAAAGCCAGGGATCTCAGCAGCGAGGCGCGGCAGCGTTTCGACATCGTGGTTGCCAGCAACACCGATCACCGCGATCCCGGCATCGGCGAGCTTCGACACGCCCGCAACGAGCGGCCCCCAAGCCTCGAACCGCGCGTTCTGAGACTCCACGACGTCCCCCGCCAAGAGCACGCCATCGGGTCGCTCACGCAGCGCCCATTCGACACAAGCGGCAAACGCGCGCGCCGGCGTCAGCTCGCAAGGGTCGACCCCAAGATCGCGAAGCGCCGGCGAGAGGCGAGACGGGCACCGCCCAAGGTGAACATCTCCCAAACACAGTAGCCGAACACCCGCCATGTATGGCTCCCTCACAACCCGTGCCAAGTCTACCAATGTCCGTCGAACAATTCCGGCGCGATTGCACCCCTTGCGAGTCTCACGAATGACCCTAAGATCGCCGTCCGTATCCGGAGTCCGGTCGCTTCCATAGCACGTTCGCTCCTCGGAAGCGCGCCTGCTCCGATCCTCACCTGACAAAGAAGGAACGATCATGGCCTTGTACGCGCTTGCCCCCCGCAGATCCTCCGCCCCGGCGCTCGCCGTCGCCCTCGTACTCGGCGCGTTCCTTGCTCCGCCGCTGGCTGGCCAATCGTACGGGCGCACCGTTCCGGCCAGCATGCAGCCACGCGATGGCTCGAGTCGGGAGCCCTTCTTGCTTGGCGGCTATGACGGGCGCACTCAGGTGCTCATTGCGCCGAGCGCGTTGCGCGGCTTCGCGAAAAAGTCGATTCGGCGCATCATCGTGCGCCGCGACGCGCAGACGGCGGCGCGCTATCCCAACGGAATGAAGGGCGGCTGGATCGACCTGACGATCCTGGCCTCCTGGACCACGCGCGACGCCCGCAATCCGTCGGCCCGGTTCGCGGCCAATCACGCGCCCGGCGCGCGCGTCGTCTATCGCGGTGCGTATCACGTTCCGGATTCGCCGAAGCTCCCGCCGGGCACCAAGGTCGCGAGCCTCGCCCCGAATGTATCGGCGCACATTGTGTTGCAGAAGGCCATCCCCTACGTCGCCAACCGCACGCTCACCCTCGAGTTCGTGCATCGTAAGCACGCCTGGAAACCGGCGCCCAAGCATTGGCTCGCCGACCTCGACATCCGGCCAGGTTCCAGTACGACGACCTTCGGCCGCTCGTGCTTCCGGCCCGGCCGGTTCGACGTCGAGGCCAATGAGTTCGATGGGGAGACCGTCATCGGCGGCAGCCTCTTCGCGACGACGCGGGCGCCGCTCACGCCGATGGCGCTGCTCGTCCTGGGCGCGAGCAACGAGTGGTTCGACAACAACCGGCTGCCCTATGACTTTGGCAACATGGGCGCAGCGAACTGCTATCTCTTCGTCTCGATCGACCTGCGCTTCGCCACAAGCTCGAAGAAACGCTTCCAATCGCCGCAGGCCAGCGCGCGCATGGAGCTACCCGTGCCGTTCGCGCCCGGCCTCGTCGGCTCGCGCCTGTTCTCGCAATGGTTCTTCTACCAGGCTGGCGCAAACGCCCTCTCGATGACGGTAACCAATGGCGCCTCGGTGCGCATCGCCGCCAACCCGAACCTCGAGTCGACCATGGTCCAATCCCTGAGCCTCCAGAGTCCGATCGGCCGCGTGACGCCCGAGCGCACACTGGCTCTCCGCCTCGAGGACCGATAGATGAACGCCCTCGTCAAACTCCAGCGCGGCTATCGCCTGGCGCGCCTCGCCAGCATGCTAGCGATCACAATCACGCTCGCGGCGTCGGCCCGCATCGCCGAGCCGCTCTTCGAAATCCAACCCGATCCCCCCTCCGCCGGCAGCGACGTGCAAGTCACCTACTACGGCAACAGCGACCGCATGGTCACCTTCGAGATCGGCGACGGCGAAGTGCACCGCCCCAAGATCGCCAAGGACGGCACCTTCAAGATCCCCAAGGCCCTACTCAAAGCCGGCAAGAAGCTCCGCATCCGCGACGGTTCGCACGACGAGATCCGCGAAGCCTCGGTTTGCTTCTACATCGAGCCATAGCGAGCCGGCTCAAGCCCAGGAGGCGCGCAGCGCGACAGCCACGCGGAACCACAACGGGCAAGAGCGCATCTGTTTGCCGCGCGCTCCCGCCGCAGGAACCAAGGAGCCACGACCGGCGAATCTGTCGGTGCGCTTGAACAGCAATCCACTTCGATGCCGGTCGAACCGACCAAGTCAGTTGATGATTGAGGGGCATGGTCGATGCGCATCCGTGCCAGTGTCTCCGTCAAGACCGGCTCGCCGCGAACGGGGTCTATGAGCTGCGATCCACATCGGGCGATCCAGGAGGAATGGGGCCGGGACACGCCAACGGGCCGGGCGGACGCAGGCGGGCTTAGATGCCCGCCGAGGGAGCACGGCGCCGCCAGGGGCGTCCGAGGGCCGCGGATCAGGTCGAGGATTTCTGATTCCTACCACTAGCGCCCGCCTACGAGGGCGACGTCGCGGCCGGCCATGGCGAACATGATGCGCAGGAGCGCTGCGAAGTCGGGGGCCGTGTCGACGTGGATTGCCTGGTTCGACGGCAGGGCTTTGAGGGTGGTGCGCAGTCGAACCAGCGTTTGCGGGTCGGTCAGGTCGCCGAGGTCGCGTTGCTCGAGGTAGACGTGGCGGTCGAGGCGCAGGCGCACGTGCGGACGCGGCGGCGCGGGTCGCGAGGCCACGGCGCCGTCGACGTCTTCGACTTCGATGCGCGCGGTCTCGGGACTCGGTGGCGAACGCACGAACACGGGCAGCAAGAGCAGAAGCATACAGTTGAGTTGCCAACCGATCTCGGCCAGGACCTTGAACGGGGCGTTGCGGTCAATCCGCATGCGTGCCTCCTTGGCTCCGGCGAGGCGCATGCCACGCTTCGTCGGAGACCGCCGGCAACGCCTTGGCCGGCTCCTGCCGCAGGCGCTCGCGACTGACGCGTTGCAGCCGGATCAGGAGCCGCCGCTCGTCGATGCGGTTTGGGTCGACCGACAGCTTGCCGTAGACCAGCAGGACCAGGATCAGCGGAACAATCGCCCCGAGCGTGGTGCCCATGGCGACGCCGATGTTGGCGAGGTCCGGCGTCCCGCCGGCGTGGGCGCTGCGCATGGCGAGCATCAGACCCGACACCGTCCCGGCAAGCCCGATCAGCGGCGCGACTCCAGCGAACAGCTCGACGTCGGCACTCGCAGCGTCAACGGCGCCGTCCGAGGGAACCGCGTTGGCGAGAGCGCGGTCGGTGAGCGTCAGCTGCCGATCCCGCTGCACCAGGGCCAGACAACCGGCGGCGCGCGTTGTTTGCCACGCTTGGTCGACGTCGGCGTTCGTCCAGTCCTCGATCAACCGCGAGACGACCTGCCGAACGCGCTGCACACGCCGGCGCGCATGGACCGCGGCGACCAGGCGATGCAACACCAGGCTGCCCGCCCAGACCCACAAGCCGGCCATGGGCAGCGCCCAGAAACCGAGTCCTTCCAAGAAGTGCAAGAGCATCAGCGCCTCCCCTCGGCCCGCAGCGGGCCGTCCTCGAGCCGAGCAAGAGAGACCCGATAGCGACCGCGATCGTGGCCCCGCAAGAAAATCTCATAGCGCCGCCCCGGCCGCTGCGGGCCGTGTGCAGCCTGCCGCCAGAGGCGCTGACTGCAGGTGGCACCGATCACCAGATAGTCACCAAAACCGGCGCGCGGCGGGACGAACTCGCGCAGGGCCGGCAGGCGCGAGTCGAGCTGCACCCAGATCCGCCGCTTCGGGCTGCGCGCCTCGCGGCAACGCTCCCAGGCCAAGGTGCTCGAGGTCTGGCGCACGTTGCCCTCGGCGTCGAGCACGCGATAGTCACGCACCGCGCCTTCGACCAATGCGACCTGCACGACCTCGCTTTGCGTCTCGCGCAAGAAGCGGCGCAACGTGCGCGCGTCGACATCGGCGAGGCGCAGCTCGATCCGCGTATCACCCATCTGCTCGCTCGCGGCGAGCTGCGGCGCGGGCTGCGGCGCGCTGCGCGCGGCGGCCCGCTGTCCGGCAGGCAACGAACGAAGATGCAGCGGACGTGGCTCGGGATTGCGAACCACCAAGGCCGCAGCCCGCTCGGTGGCGCCCGCGTCTGCACCGACACCAACGTCGCTCGGCAAGACCAAGTGGTCCACCAACAACAAGAACAGCGCCGCCGGCAGAGCGCAGTGCCACGGCCGCAGCCGCAGCGGGGGGCGAAGCAGTGGAGAACTCATCGTCCCACCCCCGCGCTGGCCTCGAGCGCTGCGCGCACCGAACGGATGCGCGCGCGCAGCGCCCGGCTGTCGGTGTCGAGCCGCTCGGGCGCGAGCGGCGCGGGCGCGGGCACGAGCGACGCAGACGACGTCTGCGCCGGAGCGCGCGCGGGCGCCGCGTGGACGTAGCCAACCAAGGTCGCCACCTCGGCCTGCACGCGCTCGGCTGCCGGACGCAGCACGAACCGTTCGGCGTAGTCACGATGCACGACCGGCACGAGCTGCCACAAAGCGAGCACGAACGCCGCGAACACGACGCGCCGGACGACACCCCAGACCAAGGTCCACGCGAGCCTTGCGAGTCGAATCAAGAACCTCATCGTTGCTTCCTCCTGCCTGGCTTCTCCGCCAGATTGATCAGCGGAAACGAAACGGTTTCCACTCGCCCATCGCCGTGACCGGAACGCTCGGAACGATCGACCTGCGCGGCCAGACGTTCGAGCTCGACGAGAAACCGCTCGAGCTCGAGCACGAAGTCCGGGCGGTTCGCGCTCGGCTTGCTTGCGACTGGCTTGCTTGCAGCCGGCACGCGCGACGCCGCCGCGCTCGGAGCGGGAGCCTTCTTCGGACGCGAGGTCTTCTTGCACGCAACAAGACCGACCATCGAAAGGGCGAACACCACCAGTGACGGGCCCCTCATCGTCCGACCCTCGCGACTTCGCCCGCTTCCGCAGGCAGGCTGACCGTCGGCCCGCCGCGTTTCCAGGCCTCCCGTTTGGTGATCCTGCTGGCGGCGTGGCTCGCCTGGTCACCCTTCTCGATCGTGTGCAACGCCTGGCGCACGCGGCCGAAGAAGCCGGCAAACTGCACCCGACGGCACGCCGTAACGAGCTGCACGACGTCCTTGCCGACGCGCCGGATCTCCTGCAGGTCGACCTCGCTGCGCATCTGCCGCGCGACGACCGTCAGCTTCGCCGATACGTCGCGCATGTCGTGGTAGAGCTCGACCAAGCGATCGCGATTCTCGCGCAGCGGAGCCAGCTCGGCGCGGAACTCACGCGCCACCCTGCCGAACAGCGCGCGCAGCTCCTTCTGGTGTTCGACGGTGCGCGTCCAGTCGCGATAGCGATCGTAGAGCTTGTCGAGCTTCTGCTCGAGTTCGACGTCGCCGCCCTTGCCGCGCAAGGCCGCGAGCTTGGCCTGCAGCGCGCGCCGCTCGGCCTCGGTCTCCTGCAACACCTTGCCCGCCGCGGCGATCCCCTCGGTCGCTTTCGCCTTCTGCTGCTCGAGGTCGGCCCGCAGATCGCGCAGCTTCTGCGCCGACCGCTCGAAGCCAGCGCGCACCGACGACTCAGTCGCGATCGCCTTCGCAAGCGCGTCCCCGACTCGGGCAATCGCAGCAACCCCCTGCGACAGCAGCTCGCGCCGCGCCTCGTCGGTGACCTTCTTGCCACCGATCGACGCAAGCGCCTTGACGATGCTCTGCGTAGCCTGCATCACGTCCGGAGCCAGACCGTCCATCTGCTTCTTCGCGGCGGCGATCGCATCCTTGCCCTCGTCGAGCGTCCGCCAAAGCTCAGGGTTGACTCCGGTCCCGGCGCGAATCCCCACGGCCGGCGTGCCCTTCCCTTGCACCGGCCGCGGGGCCTGCACGGCAACGAGGTGTCCGGCCTCAGCGTCGGGCGCGACCTCTTGCATCGCGAATGCATAGCGCGGCGCCCGCGACGCCAGCGGCACCAAAGCAGACAACACCGGCGGCGAATCCACGAATCGCGCCTGCGCCGCACTACAACCGACGAGCGAGCTGCCGGCGATCGGCAACGCGCACAACATCCCGACCTGCCACACTCGCCGGCAAGCCATTCGAATCGCTGAAAACATCTTCGCCTCCATCGCGGACCATCCCGCGCTACCCAACTCAAGAGCCGAACGCAGCGAGATCTGTCGCACCCGGAAAAGATTCGCGCACGGAGTTGGTGAGCCGCGTAGGGCAATACCGCGTTGGCCGCGTGGGGGCGGGGATCGGCGTCCGGCTCCCTCGAAGCCCGGCCGACTCAGGTTAGCGAACCACCCAATCGCCTCTCCGAGCGGTAGCAGCCGCCGGTCGACCGTCGTCGTCGAGCTTGCGCAGTTCCCAGTCGAGCACGTAGAGGTCGGGGCGATCGCTCACTTCGCCGACCCGGGCCTGCTCCACGCGCACGATTTGCTCCCTCAGGCGTGCGTAGGCACCGCGACGAACTCACGGAGCTGCGAACATGCTCAAGGGAATGCGGGCACGCCTCGCCCCTAAGCACCGCCGCCTTGCCTTCTTCGATCGCAAGTTCAACGTGGTCGATCTCAAGGCGATCAGCACCGCCTGCGATTGGTTCTCGCTCGGGTGCTCGACCATCGCAATCGCGGACGATCGGACTCCGGACCGTACTCCGGGGGTCGCGCACAACTTCGACTCTCACGGATTTCGCTCTCTGCTCGACAATCAAGTGGCCTTGTGCATCGTGGCTGCATCGGTGCGCTCACCGCGATGAACCAGCAAAGAGGCTTCGTATCGGAGCGTCGGTCGCTCGCCGTCAGGCGAGTCCCGCGCTGACCACACTCGCTCAGCTTCACCGCAGCCGCTTGCCGTTCTCGTCAACAGCTCCCTTCTCGTGCGGCGAGTTGACGATCGCTTGGACGCGTGAGAAGGGAAGCACGATGCCCGGATACACGACGCTCTGCGCCTTCAGGAGTTTGTCGAAGCTGCGCATGTGGTTGCGAGACCCCAGTTGCAGGTTCTGCCAGACCGTATCGATGTCGCGGTTGTCACTCACACGCAACGCGCGATCGAGATCAAAAATGTCGAGATCCTCGATGAACGCCCCCACGAATTCCGCGTGCAGCCGGGACGCCGCGCCGAAGCTCACCATGACGTTGAACAACCCAGTGAACACCGGGCTGGGGAAGACGCCCAGTTTGTCCGACTTGATGGGATCCGGGATGCTGTAGCGATCCAGGATGACCTTGACCAGGTCCATGTGCGACTGCTCGGCCTTCGCGATGTTCTGAAACGCCTTGATGGCCCAGATCTGATAGAGCGCCGAGTAGACATCGCGAGCGAGCTTTTCCTCCTCGCGCATGAGCTTCAGGTCAGCGACCTCGTTCGCGTCGACCGCCTGCTTCGGAAGGCTGTTGATGTAAGCCACGATCTTGCCACCTCCGCCCTGCGCCAGGGCAGGCGAAGCCAGCAGCGCGAGTGCGGCGAAACCGACGGCGGTAGTCTTTGGGAAGGGAATCATGTTGGTGTTCCTTTCAGCTGTGTTCTTGTTGCGGTCCGTGTGAGACCGCGTGAAAAGCAACGAGCGTGCCAGGCCTGAGGGCAGTGGTTCCGGCTGATGCCGCGCCAAGGACTGCGCATCTCTTGGTTCCGCTGCGCACGTTGTGCGCATGCTGCGGTACTCGCGGAGCGACTGGCCTACGCTTGCTCGCGGTACTCGCGCAGCCGATAGAGCAGCTTGCGCCGGCTGATGCCGAGCGAACGCGCTGCTGCACTGCGGTTGCCGTCGCAACGCTCGATCGCCTGGAGAATGGCCCGCTTCTCCAACTCCGCGAGGGACAGATCGCCGCTGGCGACAACGGCTTCTTCCCGCACGCTCTCGCCGAGAGCCGAGCGGATGTTCGGCGGCAACGTCTCGGGCAAGACCACGTCACCTGGAGCGAGGATCGCCGCACGGAGCATCGTATTCTCGAGTTCGCGGATGTTGCCCGGCCAGCCATAGCCGACCAGCAGTTCCTCGCACGCGGGCGACAGCCGCTTGGTCACTCCTGGGCCATGCTCAAGAAAGCGCCGGGCTAGCGGCAGGATGTCCTCTTG
>CAYSWE010000200.1:0-8034 GCA_964434515.1 uncultured Phycisphaerales bacterium
CCGCACAGAAGTCTTGACCACGGATGGCGTTGAGTACGGCCGCGCCGCCAGCCTGCGTCGACACGACGTCGTAGCGATTGGTGAAAATCAGGCTCTTCTTCTGAGCACCGAGGACGGATGCAAGAACAACCGCCGCTGCGGCTGTGATTGCGAGGTTCTTCATGTGAAGCTCCATGTGGGAGTGGATCGAGAGAGAGCAGATCCAGAAACAAAGATCCAAAACGGAAATGGCCGCGCCGGATCGACCGACGGGGCGCGAGTCATCCTAGGGCGCAGGCGCCGAGTCGCCATCCCCGCGACGCCGCGACTGCCAACTTTCCCGAACGCAGGGGGGTGGAGCCTCGACCTGCCACGAACCCCCCGTTGGCAGCGAGTGTGCTAGGCTGTGGGCCAACCCACCGGAGGCCTCGATGTTCCAGTTTTTTTCGCTCGGTATCGTCTCGATCCTGTTTGTGTGTTGCCCGCCGGCCCGCGCCCAGCAGCAGACGCTGCTGTTTCCGATGACCCACGACGCGAGTTCGCTGGAGACGACCGGAAAGACCTTGAGCGAAATCCACCGGCTCGACATCGCTGCGGTTACTCCCGCGAAGTCCGGTGCAACCATGTTCGGCGCGGTGCCGACGTCTGCGATCAGCGCGATGATCGGCGATCCTGACCGGGACGGGGTCATTGCCGAGTTCCGCAGCGACAACAGCGTCGGCCGGTGGGGCCATGCGGGTTGCCTGCTGCGCAACCGGGACAAGAAGCGAGCCAATCCACGGATGCTCTTTTGGACCGTCCAAGACAGCGGGTCGGCCCAGAACCCTAAGTGGCAAGTCTTCACCGCAGCCGGAACCAAGACTCGCACCGTTCGTCCCGGCGACTTCGTCCGCATCGGCGAGAACGGCACTGCGGAGTACTTCATCACGCAAGAACTGATCATGAAGGCCGCCGGCAAGCAGCCGGGTGCTGCGGCGCGCGGCGCGTCCGATGTTTGTCAAGCCAAGTCTGGCGATCTCTACTACTCGCCACCGCTGCGCGGGCACTACGTCTCCAACGGCAAGAAGCAAGTCCTCGCCAAGGAAGGTGCGCTAATCTGGATCCCGGCCAGCGCGATCCGCTACGACGGGAGCGGCAACGTCATGGACATCCGCGCGGGCTCGGCGCGGCTCGTGGCCGAGATGGGCTCGAACGTACCAAGTTCGAACCTAACGATCATCTCCATGCTGACCAACTCCCGCGCGCACGACCGTGACGGTGTCCGGATCGTCACCACCGGCAACAACTGGATCACGAATCTGACAGGGCTGGCCATCGATCCCAACGGCGGAACCTTCGTCAGCAACCTGACGGGCACGACGAAGCACCCGAACCTGATCTTCGCATTCGCCAACACCTTCTATCGCGGCACGATCTTCTCGACCGCGGTAAGCTCGGGGCAACTCGGTTCGATCGCCAAGATCAACGGCGTCCAGATGGGAACGCAGACGGGCAAGGCCGACGGGCGCTGGCTCGGCGCCAAGGGCCAGGCCAGTAGCCCGACTCTCTTGGGACTCGAGATCGCCGCATGGGGCCTAGCACCAACGCATCCCTGGGGGCTCCCTCTGCTCGACACGAATCATCGCGGTGCGTTCGATGTCACCAAAGACACTTCGTTCTCGCTCGACCTCCAGTCGATGGCCGCACGCCAGCCGGTCCTGCTGATGCTGGGCTTTGGCCCGTCGCTCGGCAAGCCGACGGCCGCGGTCGCTCTGCCCGGCCTCTTTGCAGGCTTCGACGCGGCCTACACGCTGTTTGGCGGCCCGTTGGTCGGCTCGCAAGGTCTCACGGATCGACGCGGCCGCAAGTTCCTCACCGTTCCGATTCCGAAAGGCGGAGCGCTGAAGGGGACCGCGCTGATCTGGCAAGCCCTGTTTCTCAGCCGCGGCAAGCACGGCCTGAGCAACCCAATCGTCACAGACTTCCGGTAGACAGCGTGCGCAATCGGCAAGCCAAGCCTCAGTCTTGCGCGAGGAGCACTTCGAGTTCGGCCACTGCGGCGAAGACATGGCCGTTCACCTCCGAGTTGGCGATCAGTTCGAGGTAGCGAGCGGTGTGCACCTTGGGCAGTTGGACGACCTGCGCTTCGGTGGCGTCGGGCCAGGTCCCGCGCGCGATCGGCTCGCCCCAGTCGACGCCATTCGCGCTGACGTGAAGCGCCCAGGATCGAACGCGACCATTGGCTTGATCCTGGCGCGGTAGATAGCGAAGGCCAGCGATGCGGCGCGGCTTTTTCAGATCGAGAATCAGCGTGTGTGGGTGCGCGGGTGCGGCGCCGGTCCAGGGCGTGTGCCAGATCGTATTCGGATCGCCATCGATGGCCAGTTCGGCGCCATAGCCTTCGGCCTGGCTCGACGCGCGTACGGTCGCGCCGAGCCGGTTTCGTGTAGCGCCCCAGCTCATGCGCGGCGGAAAGAGCGTAGCAGCCTGCTGCTCCGAGATGCTGGTCCGCGGATCGAACGCATCCGACTGCATGTAGCGCAGGAGGCTCCGCCGCATCGCTCGCGCAGCGGGCCGGCTCGCGAGACGCTGGGTCAGGTCATACCCGCAGACCAGGAGCCGCCCCGGTCCGAACCGTAGCTCGAACACCTGGCCAAGCAACCGATTGTGGTGGAAGTCCGGGACCGCCTGGACAATCGGACGATAGCCCTTCGGCACGAGCCCGGTCAGGTCGAACGTCGTCGCGGTCGCAGTAAGACCATGCCACTGCCAATCGCTGTGCCCCTCCGTCGGAAAACCCGCCAGCGCCGCGTGCTCCGGTCGACAGAGGATGCCAAGCTGAGAGAATCGGTTCCCCCACCAGCCGCCGGACCAATAGACCGACTCAAATCCGTTCCGAGCTCGATCGGCGCGGGCGTGCTTCATCCCATGCGAGAGCAGCAGAACGCGCCCGCCATGCTCGAGCCGCAGCTTCGTCCTTGGGTCGAAGGCGTGCGTCACGAGGATGCCGTCGGGCGTCCGATCGCCTTGCGGCTCGGCCGCGGGCTCGACCCAGATTGGCCAATGGTTCGAGACGCCACCGAGCTCGACCCGGAAAACGAGAGCCGTCGCGCGTTGCAGCGGAGCAAACGACGCCACAACCTTGCCGAGCTCGGTGACTCCTCCGCTCGGCACGCCCTTCGGTGTCGTCTCGCCCGCCGCCACGACTTGGCCGGCCCGCGTCGTGAGCGACCAACTGGCGCTCGCATCCGTCAACGCGCCCCTGCCATAGTGCGCGACCTCGAGCCGTGCCCGAAACGTTTGTTCCCGAGACCAAACGTAGCGGGCAAAACGCGCCAAGATCACGGTCGGCGCGTTCCACTCCCGCACGTCAGCCACACGGACGACGCCCTTGCTCTCCCAAAACGGATCCAGCACACCGACGTAGGCTTCGGACTGCCCGGTGAAGTCATTCAGCATGAGTAGCTGATACCCGCCAAACTCCGGCGTGCGCAGCATGCCTTCGTGCTCCGCCTTGTACTGCACCAGCTGGAAGCGCGCCGAGGCCCGTTCGAACTCACCGATTTGTGCGACCACGCCGGTTGCCACCGCCATGCGACGGAGGCGCTCCAGGTTGTAAGGCTTGAGTGGCCCCGTGAACTTGGGCAGTAGCTCGTCATAGTCCGGAAACACCGGGCGTTGTCCGGTCTCGTGGGCGATGAGGGGCAGGTCGTTGCGGCTCGTGGCGCGAGAAAAGTCCCAGTCGGTATGCGCCGGTCCAACGCCACGCGTGGCCGCTCCGGCCGCGTGCGTCACCCAATAGTCGTCGGCTGGCAAACGCTTGCGGGCCGTGCTGGCATTGTAGAGTCGACGCGGGTCGCTGCGCTTGGCCTCTTCGATCAGTTGATTGGCGAGCTTCCAGTCGGTTCCATGATTGCCAAACTCATTGCCGAGGCAGAAGAACGCGAATGACGGATGATTGCCATAGGCCTCGCTGATGCGACGCACCTCGTTCCGGATGAAGTCCGTGACACGCGGATCCCCACCGAGTGGCTTGGGGCGAGGCTTCGTCGCGGCGACCCAATCGTCGACCCAGAATGGCGCCTCCGGAGCGAGATAGAGCCCCAGTCGATCGGCAGCCTCGAACGCGGCGTCCGGCGGACACCAGGTATGAAAGCGCACGTGGTTGAATCCATACTGCCGCACAGTCCCGAGCACGCCGAGCCACGCATCGACGCTCATCGGCGGATGACCCGTTCGGGGATAGACGCAGCAATCCAGAGTTCCGCGCAGGAAAATCCGGCGCCCATTGACCTCGATGCGTCGCCCAACACGCGCGATGTGGCGAAACCCGAAGAGCGTCCGATGGACGTCGCGACCGGCATCGGAGACCAACTCCACGCGCAACCGGTAGCGCGTCGGGTGAAACTCGTCCCACGGCCTGCACGGCTCGGTCGCTTGCAGCACCTGCTCGCAGGATCCCGAACCGACCGGAGCTTGCTGCTCGTTCTCGACCACGCAAAGCGGCGCGCCGCCGCGCTCCGGCTCCAGGGTCCAGCGCAGCTTGCAACGAGCCGCGGCGCCGGTCTCGTTGCGTGTCTCGAGGCGAACGCGCACCGACCGACGATCCGCGGCCGGGAACGCCAGCACACGCGCGACGCGCACTGGAGCGCGCGCTGTCAACGTGATCTTGCCGACAATGCCATTCCAACGCGACTGTGTTTCGGGGCCATAGGCGTGCGCAATGATGCCGATCGGGTGCACGAGATCATTGTCGACGCGAATCGACACGACGTGCTCACCCGGCCGCGCCCGACCCAGGTCGAAGCGGTGCTCGGCAACGAGCGAATCGCACGAGCCGATGCGTTTGCCATCGAGCCACACGGTGCTCTGCCATTGGACGCGCTCGAGCCGCAGCTCCACGCGCCGGTCGGCCCAGGTCGTGGGGATCTCGATGGTGCGCTGGTACCACGCCTTGCCGATGAACAAGTGGTCGCGCACGAGATAGCCCACCTCGTCCATCCGCTTGGCACCGCGGCTATAGACAAACCCGCTCCGCAGGTGGGCTACCGGGTAGGACATCGTCGCGCGATCCAGCGCGTAGCCCTTGCCGGCGAGGTCGGTCGTGCCGGGCAGCCGAATCACCTCGTCCAACTCCCGATCGAACCACCTCTCCTGCTCGCCAACGCCTTTCGGATCGAGCTGAAACCGCCACGTTCCATCGAGCGCGAGCACGTCCTGGGCACGAACTGCACCGCTGGCAAACATGAGCGCGAGCATCCCTGCGCTGACGAAAAACCTGAACCTCATGCGAGTCCTACCTCCGGCGCGCCGCCGGTCCCCTCCGGCCGGCCAGCAAGACGATCCAGCCAAACGCAAGAGCGAACGCTACCAGCGCCGCGGTCTCGATCCAGTCATACACCGGCAGCGGAACGATGCCACGCGTGCTGATGAGCCGGGCCTCGTCGAACGCCTCGAAGTCGGCCTCGCTGGCACCGAGAAGGAAGCGCTTCGCCTCGCTCAGCTCGACGATGGGTCCACACCACGCGGCGCGCTCGCGCTCGATCGCGAGCGCGAGGCCGCGCGCGGCGGTCGGCTCTCGGGTCAAGGACGAGACCGCGATGCCGATTCGGGCGGCCGGAAGGCCACGGTCGCCGCCGAGTTCCGCCGGGCGCAACTCGACGATGCCGACCGCATCCGAGTGACGATGCAGCACGTCGCGAATCTCGACGGAGGACAGGGTCATCCGGGCTTGGACGAGCAGGCGCGGCAGGGCGACGCGCGCGCGGCGACGGAAGAGAGCCGCGAGCGCCTCGTGGCATGCAGGTTCCTTCTCGAAGGACGCAACCAGGAGATTCTCCGGCGGCGGTCCGTCCAGGAGGCGATCGAAGTCACCGAGCCCGTCGCGACCGAGCGGTCCATAGACGGCCAGACGATAGGCGAGAAAGGGAAGGTCGTGGTCGATGTCCCGAAGCTGGTCGTCGTTCTCCGCGCTGCGAAGCACGCTGGTTGGGTAGCCAACGGCGACATCCCACTGGTCGGGTCGAGGCAGCCGGGCTTCGGTCTGAGCGAGGACCTTGGTCTGCTTGCCTTCGAGGAACGCTTCCGACTCCGTCCAGCGGACGAGGAGCGTCCGAAGGCGGGCGACGGCATCCGGCGCGGCCCGCACCGCAACTCGGACCGAAGCTGGCAGCGGCGCGCTCGCCGGCCGCTGCGCCCGCAAACCTGGGCCCACGAGAAGCAGCACGGCGCCAGCGGCGCGCAACCGTCGCCACGATCGAGGCAAGCGCTGGCCGACGTTCGGAAAGCCACGCTGCCAATCGAGCTTGCAGCGAGTAGACTTCTCGGCGACAGCTCCCGGCCAACGCGGAGCGCAACGACCTCGCCATCGCGAGCCGCTACGACCCCGATCAGGCAGGGAACGAGTGAAGATTTGCATTCTTGGAGCAGGCATCACAGGGCTCACGGTAGCCCGACTGTTGGATTCCGACGGCCACAACGTCACAGTCCTCGAGAAATCTTCGAGCATCGGCGGCCTATGCCGCTCGTCGGTCGTCGAGGGTTTCACCAGCGATCATTCCGGCGGACACATCCTGTTCTCGAAGAACGAGCGCGTCCTCGACTGGATGCTCGATCAGGTCGGCCGCGACAACGTGCACCGCAACAACCGCAATACGCGCATCCGCTGGCATGACCGCTATGTGCCCTATCCGTTCGAGAACGGGATCGGGCATCTGACGCCCGAAGCCAAGTTCGACTGCCTGCGCGGCTACCTCGACGCGGCGCGCGCCCGCGAGACCGAGCCCTGCCCCAGCAACTTTCGGGACTGGGTCGTGTGGAAGATGGGGCGCGGTTTTGCCGAGCACTTCATGTTTCCGTACAATCAGAAGCTCTGGGAATGCGACCTCGAGACCATGGCCTCGGCCTGGGTCGCCGGGCGAGTTCCGGACGCTCCGGTCGACGACATCCTCAAGGCCGCCGTCGGTATCGAGACCGCCGGCTACACCCACCAAGCGATCTTCTACTTTCCGCTCCGCGGCGGCTTTCAGGCGCTCACCGACGGAGTGAGTCGCGCCATCGAGCAGCACATTCGCCGCGAAACTCCGGTTGCGTCGGTCCGCCAGACGGCCGAGGGCTGGCGCGTCAACGACGAGGAGTTCGACCTGGTCGTCAACACGATCCCGCTCCCAGAGCTCGCACCCCACGTCGAGGGCATGCCCGCGCCCATCGCCGAGGACATCGCCAAGCTCGAACCCATCTCACTCACCAACGTCTTGATCGGCGTGCGAACGGACGAGCCGCTACCCGACCTGTCCTGGATCTACCTGCCATTCGACGAACAGGGACCCGCCAACCGCGTAACGTTCTTCAGCAACTACAGTCCGCACAATGCGCCCGCAGGTCATGGCTCCTACATGGCAGAGGTCACCCACCGCGGCCCACTGACCATCACCGACGCCTGGAAAGGCGATCTGCTCCAAGCGCTCGAGGGCACCGGCCTGCTCCGACGCTCGGACGTCACGCTCACCCACCACTGGCAAAGCCGCTACGCCTACATTGACCAGAACCTAGAATTCGCCGACCGCATCGCCCGCGTCCGCGCCTGGTTCGATCAATCGGGACTACTCACCCTGGGCCGCTTCGGACGCTACGAAAACCACAACAGCGACCAATGCATCCAGCGAGCCTTCGAGGCCCACGCGCAGATCCAGAAGCTCGCCAAGTCGGGCATCGTGACACCGTTCGTATTTGAGTAGCCGACGGTTCGTAGGCAGAGGACCGATCAGCAACGACGAGACCGAGCCTAGGCCGTATGGGCAAGAACCTCCTTCGCCCGTTCGGCCATGGACTCGCGCCGCGGTGATCTTAGGAGCCGCGTAGAAATAACTTCGCACGAGAATGGTGACGTGCAACAAAATGGATTCGGGGACAATCCAGGCCCTAGGTCCGAGAAAGCCCGGCAGAAGGCCCATTGCTGCGGTTGAGTGTGGTATCGTGAACGAGCAGAGTGGCCGTAGATATGTTAGACTTCTACTACAAGATTGGTAGAGGTCTAACATCATGCGACCAGAGCGGTTTCGCGCCGATTCCATCGTG
>CAYSWE010000201.1:0-8029 GCA_964434515.1 uncultured Phycisphaerales bacterium
GTAGCGCGCAACGGCGACGCCCACGGCGAGAAACGGACCAAAAGGGATCAACGGATCGCCCGTGCGGAGCATCGCGAGCAAACCAATCACGGCCCCCAGAACGCAAGCCACGAGTAGCGCAAGCAAGACCCCATCCGGCCCGATGAATGTGCCAGTGAATGCCATGAACTTGACATCTCCAAGCCCCATCGCCTCGGTCCGGTAGGCCAGTTTGCCAAGCACAGCGATCCCGTAGAGCAAGCCGGCTCCCAGTGCACAGCCCGCCGCAGCATCGAGAAGTGCCAGCCCCTGCG
Organism: uncultured Phycisphaerales bacterium; assembly: GCA_964434515.1. Taxonomy (GTDB): domain Bacteria; phylum Planctomycetota; class UBA1135; order UBA1135; genus CAYSWE01. The sequence continues at coordinate 294 of CAYSWE010000201.1, forward strand.
GCGCGAGATCCGGCGCCTGCGCCGCGATCCACCCGCCGAGGTGCGACTCGGGCACGAGGAACGCCGCGGCAATGCCAACCCCAATGCCGAGGAAGTTGATGACATCCGGGAGGATGCGATGCTCGAGATCGATCGCGGACGCGGCCAGCATCGCGGCGATGAAAAAGAAGTCGAAGCCTAGCCAAAGGGCCTCATGCCAATCGACGAGCCCCGCCGCCGCGCCGTCGGGGAACAGCCGCCCGGAGCGACTCGAGGCGAGCCAGAGGAACAACAGCCCGGTCAGCAGTTCGACCGCCGGATAGCGCAGCGAGATCCGCGCCGCGCAGCAGCGAGCGCGACCACGCAAGAGCAGCCAGCCCACGACTGGCACGTTGTCGTACCAAGCGATCGGCGCACCGCAAGCCGGGCAATGTGAACGCCGGCCCCCCGACCGGAACGTTCCACGCGGGACCCTGTGGATCACGACATTGAGGAACGATCCGACGATGAGCCCCAGCACGAGACTGATGGCCCCCAAGAACATTCTCTAACGCCAGTCCTTCCCGACCGCCCAGTCGCTTGGAACCATCTTCCCCCTCCACGGTGAGTCATCCAGCAGTAGCCTGGATGATACGCGCCCAGCCAACGAGAGTCCCGGGCGAACTCGCGGGTCTGTGCATCCGTTTGGCCGGCACGCGGATCTCGGTGCCGGCTCGAAGCGCCGGGGCTACCTGAGCCGAAACGCGTCGAGAAGCACACGGCCCTCGGACGGCTCGGTGACCCGGATCACGAACCGCAGAGCTCGAAGCCGGCCAAACGTCGGAAGCAGATCGAGCGTTCCCCAGGACGTGAACTCGCGCGGAGTCAGGTCACGCTCCCCCTGAAAGAGGACCTGAATATCGTCACCAAGACTGCGCCCGCCGAGCTCGAGCCTACCCTCGAACTGGGTGGGCCGCGCCAGGGGATACCAGGGGCTGACCGCCAGCCAGCGGCCCGGCAGTCGCGGAATCTCGCTCGATCCTCGGCGCGACCCGAGCGGCCATTGCCAAAGCTCGAGACCACACCGATCGAACCTGCCAAGAAACGGTCCACGTCCCCAGAGAAAGCCCGGCACGGTCTGCACCTCGACCTCGTTCCCGGTCTGTCGCAGGACCCGTCCCGAAATGCGCGCAAGCCCGCCAACCTGGATCTCGACTCGGCTACCGACATGTGCCCACTTGGATCGCGGATCGCCGACCACCGGGGCCCCGCGCGGCCCCGCTTTCGGCAGCCGAGGCTGCGAACTCGGTAGCACGAATACCAAATCGCCGGCGATCTCAAAGCGGCCAGCTACGCGGATTCGGAGCGGCCCCCGGTCGGGCAGCTCAACCCGAACTCGCAACCCAGCGGGGACGACGAACCGATCGAAGTCCCACGTCGTCGCCGGAAGACGCACGCTGACCCCAGGCCGAATCTCCGTCAAACGCGCGGACTGCAAGCGCACGTGGTTCTGCGGCCGAAGCTCACCGAGCGACGCAAATCCGGCGTAGCCGAGCGCCGGAGTTCGGAGCGCGCCGGCGTCCCAGAGGAGCGCCCCCTCAGCCCCACCCGGCAGCTCGAGCTGCGCCCCACTCGGGTCGAGTTCGAGCGCTCGACGAGCCCGACTGAAGCGCTCGACGATGGTGGCCGGCATCTTGCCGGGCTCGACACGAAACGGCACCGGCACCCCAAGTCCGGGCAACGGCTGGCGCTGGTTCGGAAAAAACACCGGCACGAGACGATAGTCCACCAGCACGCCAGGACGAAAGTAGAGTTCGTAGAAGCCGTTCGCCAACGGTCGTGCTGGCTCGAGGCGCAACACCGACGACGGCCCCCCCGGCGCATCCGCCTGCCCGCGCTCCACCGACACCTGGATCGCGATGGCTGCGCTCGGCGCTGTCTTGCCCCGGGGCATCAGCGTGAACGCGCGCGGCACAGCCGACGGCGGATAGACGGGCCGGGTAAACATCAACCGAATCGCGCGTCCATCCGGAGTCAGCTGCGGTGGTGCATAGAGCTGCAAACGCCCGTAGCGCGCCGAATGCAGCAACGCCGACGGTGTCTCCGTTGGCAACGTCTCCGGGTCCACCGCGACCCACGAAATCACCGGCGTCGGCTCGAGCAGCTCCCCCCGCGCACCGCGCAGCGAGTTGCTTCTGGGAAACGTCGGTAACTCGAGCCGATAGCCTCTCCCGGGCAGGAACGACCCCGTCTCGAGTTTCGGGTCATACGGGATACGCGGCACGATAGTCACGGAGAACGAGCGCGCCTTCAAGCGATCGATGCTGACCGTATGGCCGGCCGAATCCACGAGGCGCACCGTGTCCTCCGTCACCGACTCCGGATCGATTCTTCGATCGAACGTGAGCACGATCTCGTGGTTCAGGAACAGCCGGCCGTCGCTGGGGTCCACCCGGACGAGCCGCAGTCGGTGCTCGTCCGGCGCACCGCGCCCGCACGCAGCGACGGCTGCGAGCAGAGCGACCGCCAGTCGGCAGCGTCGTCGCCGGAACTTCGGTCTCGCGGGCACAATGCTGAGCATACGCCGCGAGCCGCTGGGGCTCTACTTCGGCTTCCGAACCTTGTACCAGATCCCCAGCTTTTCGACGAACGGGGTCCGCCCACCGGCGACCTGGATGTTGTTGACCAACGTCAGACGTGGCGCAATGAAGCGCGGCGCCAAGCCAGTCTTTGGGTTCAGCAGGTCATCCGGATCCTCGACGAACTTCGTCACGCCCTGGGCCGTCACGCGACCGGACGCCATGTAGCGCGTCTGCTCGACCACGTAGTGTGGATTCAGGAGGTTGCCGCGGCTCGCCGCGGTCTCGTCGTCCTTGGCCTGATACACGGTCCCCGAACGGTCAAAACCCTCACTGCCGCGCCATTCGACCACGACCGAGGTCCCAAGCGGCTGCCGCTCCGGAGCCGGGCTCAAGACGACGGCGAACGCCTCCGCCCGCAGCTTGGTGGAGATCGCCGCCAGGTTCGGATAGCCGTTCTTGTCGGCGTTCCATCCGGTCGGGCCGCTCACCTCGTTCTTTCCTGGCAGCAACGTGTCAATGTAGCCAAAGGACACCACCGACACCCGGCGGACGAAGTCTGCCTGCCCCCAGTAGACGTGGTCGTCGCCTGGAGGCGCCAGGAAGCGCCCCAAAGTGGCGTTGTTGACCCAACCACCGGTCGCCGTCGTCACGTTCCGCGGATCGACGAGGAACTTCCGTTGCTGGCCGTCAAAACCACCGGTCGAGTGCACGCGGAGCCAAGGCCAACCCCGGTTGTAATAGCCATGCCCAGGCACCGGATACGGGGGCCCAACGTAGCCGATCTGGAACAGATTGTCCCCCTTGGCAAGCCCATTGGACGAATCGTCCGGCGCGACGAACAGGTCGACCAGGAGCGGCAACGCAAACGGAGAGAGATCCTGTACCAGGTCGCCCCGATAGTCGTCCGTCTGCAGACAGTTCATACCATCCACAGGGTCGGGATCGACCTCTGGCAGGTTGGGGCTCGTAATGCTCTTCGTTCGATCAGGCGCGCTTGGGTCGTTTGGCTTCTGCGAACCGCCAAGCCCTAACGCCACCTTGTTGACGGCGTCCCATTCCATATAGCGCCGATCGCGCCAGGTGTAGGTCTTGGAGAACTTCGGATAGGGAATCATCTGCGATCCGGTCGAGGTCGCAAACGCATCGTTGGGATTGATCGCGTAGGCCCGATTCTTGACCACTTCGACCCGGACGCTGTTGTCCACGTAGTTGTCCTCGAACTTCGCGATGAGGCCACTGCGGAGGGACGCAGGGTCCATACGACAGACACGATTCATGCCCTGGGTACGCTGCACCAACCGAATGTCCGGGCGCTTCTCTGCCGTACCCAGCACGATGCTGACGTTGTCGAAGAGATCGAACGTAATGAGACTCGGCCGGCGCGCGATGAACGGCGCCCAGTGGAGCTGCTCGACGTCGAGCTCAAACGCGTTCGCCTCCCGGTAGCTCAGCTGATAATCATCCTCGCGATACGTCTGCTGTAGGCGCGACCCCTGAGCAACGAACGGCTCGGAGATGCCGCCGGTCTGCGTAGGCGCGTCGAGCATGATCGGGGTCTGATACAAGGGCGGCGCCACCAGACGCACCGGTGGCGACTGCGATGTATCCCAGCATACCTTGCAGAGGTCGCGGCGGACCCCAGCAAGCGTCGTCCCGTCGGCAACCCGTGAGAACCGCGAGACTGCGAGCCCATACAGGCGGCCGTTCCGATACTGGAACTGCCCAAACGCATCCACCGTGCCAAGTACTGTGTTCGAAGCCTCGGCGGTGCCGTCTTCGTCTTCTTGATCCATGCGGTGTAAGAAGCACCCGACGAAGTTGTTGTCGGCCGCCTTGTCGAGCTTGAAGTCGATGGTCACGGCTTCGATCGGCTTGGCCGCGAACAGGTCCAACGACTTGCCGGCGCGATCCAGCACACTCGTCTTATCGTCGACGATGTGCACATAGTAGGTCTCGATCTTGCCCTTCTCGTGGAAAATGCCGATCGGGGTCGACAGGCGGATCGACGTCGCATCGGCATCGAGATCGGAGATCACCGTCGGCAGCACCGAAAGGCCCCCGACCTTGACGTCACTGATGAAGCGTGGCTCCGCACCGAGCTTGTTGGCCAAGACGAGGTTGTTCTCCGAACGGATCGACTCGAGGTCCATCGGCTTGCTAAAGCTCAGCGAGACCGCCGCTTTGGGCGAAATCTTCTCGTTCGGCGGCAACGGCAAACGCGTGATCGGATCAAAACGCGGCGGAGCCGGAATGAACCGAAGGAACTCGACGAGCCGCTTGGCGTCGCCGACGTCGACGGCGCCATTGCTGACCAAGACGCTGTGGCGATAGTGTACCGCGGCGGTAGCGTTCTTACCCAGTGGGAGCGAGCTACCCTCGAACGTGACCTGGTTGCCAGCACGATCCACTGCGTGAACGGTGGACACGAACAACCGAGCGACCGGCTCCTCGCCCCCCTGCCCCAGCGCAGCATCACCTTCCTTGGACGGGATGTCGAGATTCTCGAGAACCTCGGCCTTGACCCGTACGCGCTCTCCCGTCGGGGAGATGACAGTCTGCCAGATCACGTCCCCGCTCTCGAACGGCCGCGCCTGCGGCACCCGCTGCCGTCCGGTCGGCTTCCCGTCGGCACGCGAATACGGCCCATCGACAAACGGAATGCGGCCGCGAATGACCACATCCGCAAAGCGCTTGTTGACGGTGATCACTCGCTTGGCGATGTCGACGGTCAAAATCCCAACGCTCTTGCGCGCAACCAGCAGAGGGTCGCCGGCATCGGGCAAGTGCCCATTGTCGGGATCCGAGCGGTTTGCAGCACGGAAGTCACGGATCACTGCCGCCTGGCCGTCGATGTCCACGCCATTCAGCTGTGGTACGGTGTCGACCTGCACGCGGAACTTCGAGGCAATCGACCCTGCGGTCGGCAACGCAATCCGAATATTGGCGGATGCGTTGTTGGAGGAAGCCGGCAAACCCGATGGATTCGACTTGCGTCCCTTCGCCTCATCCCCGGAAACCTCCGGATCGACGAGCAACACGCGGCCACCGTTCTTCGAGACGACGCGACTCGAGACCGGAGCGTAGGCCTGGGTCAGCGAGGTCTTGGCCGGATCAGCGGAAAGCTGCAACACCTGCACTGCGCCAGGCGTCCTGGCAAAGAATGCGGTGTCGAGCCCCAGCGGACGATCAAACGTCAACCGGATCGTCGCGTCACGCGGCACGGTCGGCGCACGCGTCGGCAACCCCTTCGCAAACGCGAAGTACGGCCGCACGATCGACAAGCCGACCGTCGCATTCTCCAGCGCGCGGTCGAACTGCTGCCCCTCCGCGGTCCGGTCCCACAGGATCAGCAGATCCCGGTGGCCCGCCTTTGGGTCATACGGCAGGAACCGGTAACGGGCGCCGCCGTTGGCAAACGGGTCCTCGTCGCGAACTTGCGTATTCACGAGGACATCACGCTCGACCAGAACGGGAACCCGATTGGCAGGGCTGAGCCGGTCCGCATTCTGCGGATCAACGCGCTGCCAGGAATACAGGTCGACGAGGCGGCCGTACTCGATCGTGACGAGCTTGGCTCGTGCACCATCGATCGCCCGTCCGGTCGATTTCCCGGGCTGGCCGCCGCCGCAAGAAAAAGCCGCAAGCAGGGTAACAAGCGAGAGGGTGACCCCTCCGCGTGCGTAGGTTCTGGATGGATGGATCATCATCGAGTCCTTCTCGATTCCTTCGTGGAGGCTGGTGCCAGTGGGACGGGAAGCATCAGTAGGGAAGCATCAGTAGACGGTCGGAACGACAACGAAGCGCACGCCGGTCCGCGGTGTCGCGGGACTGACCGACGTCGGACCTGGCTGGTCCGGGTCCTTGTCGTTGTAGTTCAGGTTGAACTTGACGAACATCTTGATGAACGGGTAGTGGAGTTGACGAACACGAGTCCGAGCGCCGAGGAGCGAAGTGTCCTCGAGGTCGTGCACGAACGTCCGCAACGTTGGCGGAAAACGGTTGTTGTCGCGCTTCCCGGACAACGCCGGACTGGACGGGTCTTTGTGGAACGCGAAGCCGAACTGCACATTGGCAATCGGAACCGTGGTGTTCTGGTGGAGATCGCCGAGGCCTTCATTGCCTTCCGTCACGATCTCGAACAGCTTGTTGATCACTTCGACCCGCGCGACCGACTTCTGCAACGCGCCATCCGCAGCTCGGATGAAGAGTTCCGAAGCAGTGTGCTTGAGGATCCGTGCGTCACCAAGATCGGTGCCCGAAGCATCGAGCAGGCGTGCGCGCAAGCCCGTCAGCGACTGGTCCGTCGGCAGCGGTGTGCCGGCGACTCGGATCCGGTGCGCTTGCTCGCCGCGCACCGACGTAGCGTTGGCCTTGACCGAGCTGACGGTCAAGCGCGATGCGCCACCAAAACTCAAGATCTCGTGCACGAGACGCCCGGTCTTGCGGTCGGTCTTGACGTAGCCAGCCGCCTTGCCTGAAGTCACGAGACCAGCAAAGCGATAGTCGGGCCCGTAGCTCTTGTCCTTCTTCTTGTCGTAGTTGAGCGGCAGACTCGTCGTCGCGCGCACCCCGGTCGTACTCGAAACGATGCGCCGAATCGTCGCGCCCGTCGCAAGCCAACGCGTTTCGTAACGTGAGGTGCGGCCGAACGGCGGGTCCACATAGGTCGGGTCGGGTCGGATGTCGCCTTGAACCAACGTTGCCTTCTTGATCGGATCCGCAACGGGCTTGCCGCTCGCATCGAGGACCCGGATGTTCTCGTCCTGCACGGTGCCCGTGTTGTCCGCGTCGGTAGCTCCTGCCGGGACCATCAACTGGACGACGCCCATCCCTCCGAAGCCTCCGGCGTTGGGCGCGGCGCCCGTGATGTTGGGATACTTCTTGAGACGGAGTGAGCCGTTACCAAAGCTGGTGTTCCGCCCAAAACTGCCATCCGCCGAGATGGCGAACTTGGTGTCGCGGTTGGCCCACAGACCGCCATGCTGGAACAGATCGATGCCGACCGCCGACATCAGGATGACCATCCCGCCCGCGCCGCCGCCGCCGCCGCCGCCTTCGCGCGACGAACCGGCAACCTCGCCGCCGCCGCCGCGACCACCGTTGGCAGTAATCCGCCCCTTGGGGCCGACCGTGATCTTGCCAAGAGCCTTGACGACCAACACGCCAGCGCCACCGCCACCGCCACCGCCCTTCTCG
>CAYSWE010000202.1:0-8011 GCA_964434515.1 uncultured Phycisphaerales bacterium
AGGCGATCACTCGCTGGCGCTCGGTGTGCCAGCGCGCCAGCTTGAATGCGCACTCCACGGCCTCGGCGCCGGAGTTGCCGAAGAACACGCGCTTCGCTCCACCGACCATCATGTCGGAGAGCTTCTCGGCGAGCAGCACCTGGGACTCATAGTAGAAGTCCGTGCCCGACATATGGATCAGCTCACGCGCTTGAGCCTGAATCGCCTCCACCACGAGCGGGTGGCAGTGCCCGGTCGAACAAACAGCGATCCCTGCGGCCATGTCCAGGAACAGGTTCCCGTCGACGTCCTCGACCCAGCAGCCACGGCCCCGCCGCGCCACGAGCGGATAGCTGCGCGTGTAGGACGGCGACACGAACTCCTCGTCCTTGGCGAGCACGGCCCGAGCCTTGGGACCTGGGAGTTCGGTTTCGATGCGCGGTGCACTGTGGGTCGGTTGCATGCCAGATCTTCGTTGCTACGGGGCATCGAGGACAAGCCCCGAGAAGGCGGATGTCAGACAAAGCACGCGGCGCTAAGATCTCGCGCCATGGCCGACACGGGCTTCCGCTTCCTCCGACACCACCATGTGCGCAAGGCGTGGGAGTTCCGTCGTGCCTACCGGGCGGGCGGGCGCGCCAAGGGGAAGTTCCTCAGTCTCGTGGTCTGTCACAATCGCCTCCCCCACAGTCGCCTCGGCCTGTCCGTCAGCAAAAAACTGGGCGGCGCCGTGCGTCGCAACAAGATCAAACGTCTCATCCGCGAGGCCTTCCGGCTGACACGCTGGGAGATCGAAGCTCGCGCGGGGGGTGTCGACATCGTCGTCATCCCGAACCTTCCCGAGGGCAAATACCCACTGCAAGCGTTGATCGACGAGATGCCCGCACTGACCGAGCGTGCGGTCGCTCGCGCCGGTCGCCGGAGGCGACGGCGGCGCGGGCCGCGCAAGGGCAACCAGGGCACACGGTCGGGTTCATGAGTGTGCTCGCCTGGATGTTCAGCCTACCGGTGCGTTTCTACCGTCGCGTGCTGTCACCGCTCAAGGCACCGACGTGTCGCTACGTCCCAACCTGCAGTGCGTACATGCTCGAGGCCCTCCGGGTCCATGGCGCCCTGCGCGGCAGCTGGCTCGGAATCCGACGCATCTGCCGCTGCCATCCGTGGGGCGGTTGCGGCGAAGACCCGGTGCCACCACGGGACGCCGCATGAGCCCAACGGGTGCGAATGCGGACAGCGAGGCCGGCGCCGGACGACGTTTCGTGGTCTTTCCGGGTCCGCACGTCGCGGACTCGACCCTCGAGGCCATCGAGGCACTGGCGCTGGCCTTCCCAAAGGCGCGCTTTTTCGTGGTGCGTGCCGGCAATCCGATTCGCGGCAAGCGCTGGTGGCGCAACAAGTGGCGCCGACTGAAGCGCGAGCCGCTGTCCTATCCGCTCGAACTGTTGGCCGGCGTTGCGGGAAAACTGCGCAGGTCGCGCCTGCGTCCGGTGACCAGCGACGTCGGACTGCCCGACATCGCTGCGGGCGACCTTGCCAACGTCGAGCAGAAGAGCTTCGACCGGCTGCACGGCGAGGAGTCGCTGGCGGCGATCCGCGCGTTCGAGCCTTGGCTTGGTATCTCGATCGGGGCACCGATCCTCTACTCGAAGCTGTTCACGATTCCGACGCGCGGCACCATCAACGTACACAAGAGCCTGTTGCCGGAGTTCCGAGGCATGCCCTCGGGTTTCTGGGAACTGCACGATGACGCCACCAAGAGCGGCGTCAGCGTGCACTGGGTCGAGAAGGGTCTCGACACGGGTGCGGTGCTTGGGCAACGGGCGCTCGAGATCGATCCCTACACGACGCCGGCCGGCCTGTTGGCCCGGCTCGACGCGCTGTCCATCGACGTGCTGATCGAAACCGTGCGCGACCTCGACCGCGGTGGCGAGCGCGAGCTGCCGCAGAGCACTCCCAAGACACCAACGCGCAGTCGACCGGCATGGCTCGTTGCCGCCAGAGTCGCGCGCAAGACAGCGGCCCGCCGACAGCCCTCGCGCGGCGCGCTCGGCTGGCTGCGGGAGTGGATCAAACGCGCCGTCATGCGCGGCTACGTGAGCGTCTGGGCGCCACTACGGAACGCCGTGCGCAGTCGTCGTGGCACCAACCGCGCCGTCGTCCTGCTCTACCACCGCGTGAGCGACGAGTTCGTCGACAAGGTGACGGTGGGCGTCGAACAGTTTCAGCGCCAGTTGCGGATTCTGCGCTCGCGCTATGACGTGGTCGACCTCGCGACGTTGATTCGTGCGCGGGGCAAGCCGCGCCGTCGCCCGGTCGTGGCCTTGACCTTCGACGATGGCTACGTCGACAACTACCTCGCCGCGCGCCTCTTGCGCCGCGCCGAGGTGCCCTGCACGTTCTTCGTCTGCACGCACATTGTCGGCAGCGATCAGCCGTTCGAACACGACATGCGCAAGGTCGGCAAGCGGGTGCCCGCGCTCAGCTGGGAGCAGGTCGACACCATGGCAAACTGGGGCTTCTCGATCAGCAACCACACCGCGACCCACGCCAACGTCGGACGCGTCGCCCACGAGACCGCTCTCGACGAGATTCGCACCGCGCGCCAGGACCTGGTCGAGCGCTTCGGCGAGTGCGGGCCGGAGCGCTGGTTCGCCTACACGTTTGGTCGGCGCAGCGACATCACCGAGTCTGTGCGCGAGGCCCTGCCAGGGCTCGGCATCGACGTCTGTTGTTCGGCCTACGGCGGGACGAACGCACCCGACTTCCCGCTGCTCGACGTGCGCCGCGTGGGGCTCGGCGCGAATGTCAGCGACCTTGGTTTCCGCGCGATTGTGGAGGGCTGGCCAACGCAGATGAAGCAGGAAGACGGCTAGCTACTCCTCGTGCACGGTGACCTTGATCATCTGCACCGGGGTCTTGGGCCGGTCGTTGCGATTGGTCGCAGTGCTGCCGATCTTCTCGACGACGTCCATGCCCTCGATCACCTTGCCAAAGACCGGGTGTTTCGATGGACCCTCGGTCCACCAATCCAGGTAACTGTTGGACGCAGTGTTGATGAAGAACTGCGAGCTGCCACTGTTCGGGCCCGAGTTGGCCATGGACAGCGTGCCGGGGTCGTTCGAGATCTTGGCGTCGTCCAAGTGCTCATCGGCGATCGAGCCCTTGGGGCTCTGGCCCGTGCCGGCCCGCGGGCTTTCTGGATCACGGCTGTGCGGGCAGCCAAATTGCACCATGAAGTTCGGAATCACGCGGTGGAAGTGGAGTCCGTCGTAGAAGCCACCCTTGGCGAGTTCCACGAAATTTCCGGCCGTGATCGGCATCTTGTCGGTAAACAGCTCGACCTTGAAGGTGCCGAGTGACGTCTCGCATGTCGCGGTGGGGTTTGCCATGCCCGAGGTCTAACGCGAAACCGTCCGAAACGCACGAAAGTTCACTCGATCACCTTGGGTGCCTTGCAGACCCCCTCCGTGCAGACGTAGACCGCTGGCTTCCCCTCGAGAGGCGTCTTGCCCTCCGCGCCCGGTAGCAGGAGCTTGAGCTCGCCCATCGTCTTGGGCGTGACCCAGGCGAGCACGCGATACGGCGGCCATTGCCGGCGAACCTGCTTGGCATAACGCGCAGCCGGCTCGCTATCGGCCGCGGCCGCGATGTAGATCTCCTTGGGCTCTGCCTCGAGGAAGTCGAGCAGCAACAACAACTGTCCATAGCCGTTCGGAAAACGCTCGAGTTCGTTGCCGTGCCGCTTGAGGACGCCACGAGCACGTTCGAGCAGCGATGGCTCACCGGCTAGGAGCCCAAGCTGAGCGGCGTTGCAGGCCGCCATTCCAACGTCCGACGGAACCGAACTCTCCTGTGCGGAGCTGCGCCGCACGATCAGCTCTTCGTGGTCATCGATGACTGCGAAGTAACCGCCATGCTTCGCGTCGGCAAAGTGCAGTTCGACGATCGAATGCAGCTCACGGGCGGCACGTATCCAGCGCGGATTGGGATCGGCGGTATAGAGATCCAGGAGCCCACGCGTCACGGCCGCATAGTCCACGAGATACGCCTCGAGGTGTGCCTTGTCACCGCGCCGGGTGCGCCACAAACGACCGTTCGGTTGACGCATCTTGGTCAGCAGGAAGTTGGCGTTCTTGCGTGCGGCAGCGAGGTAGCGCGCATCATCGAGGACCGCCGCGCCCTGCGCGAACGCAGACAGCATCAAGCCGTTCCAGGCGGATAGAATCTTGTCGTCGAGCGCCGGATGCACGCGCTTGTCACGAATCGCGTACAACGTCTTGCGCGCGTCCTCGACCGCCTGTGCAAAATTCTTCACGTCGAGTTTTCGTTCGAGGGCGAACTCGGCCAGGCGGCGGCGCCGCGTCGGAATGTTGTGTCCCTCGAAGTTGCCGGCATCGGTGACGCCAAAGTACTCCGCGATCCGTTCGCCATTCTCGCCGAGCGGCGCGACGAACTCCTCCTTCGACCACACGAAGAACTTGCCCTCCTCGCCCTCGGAGTCCGCGTCGGTGGTCGACCAGAACGCACCGTCCTTCGCTGTCATCTCGCGCAGCACGTAGTCGAGGCACTCGGTAGCGACGCGCTTGAACAGAGGATCCGAGGTCGCCTGCCACGCCTCGAGATAGAGGCTCGCGAGCTGCGAGTTGTCGTAGAGCATCTTCTCGAAGTGCGGGACGAGCCACTGACGATCGACCGAGTAGCGGTGGAAACCGCCGCCGATCTGGTCATACATCCCCCCGCGTGCCATGTGCGTGAGCGTGCTGCGCGCCATCTCGAGCGCCTTCTCGTTGCCTTTTCGCTTGCCGTAGCGCAGCAGGTAGGTCAGCTCGGTCGAATGCGGAAACTTGGGCGCAAAGCGTCCCCAGCCAAAACCACCAAACTCGGCGTCGAAGCGCTGCGCCGCGACCTCGACGCCCTTCGTCAGCACCGCGTCGCCCGGCAGCTCCTTCGCTGCTGCAACGCGGGCCTCGGCCTCGATCGAAGCAACCACCGCCTGCGCCGCTTGCGCAACCTTGTCGGGCTGCTCGGTGTAGATCTTGTGCGCATAACGGAGCAACTCATCGAAGCCCGGCATCTGCCCGCGCCGCTTCGGAGGATAGTAGGTCCCCCCCAAGAACGGCTTAAGGTCCGGCGTCAGAAACACGCTCATCGGCCAACCGCCATTGCCGTGGTTCATCCGCGTCACTGCGGCCATGTAGATCTCGTCGACGTCCGGGCGCTCCTCGCGATCGACCTTGATGCACACGAACCACTGGTTCATCAGCGCGGCGATCGCCTCGTTCTCGAAGCTCTCACGCTCCATCACATGGCACCAGTGACAAGCCGAATAGCCGATCGAAAGAAAGATCGGCTTCTTTTCCTTCTTGGCCCGCTCGATCGCTTCCTTGCCCCACGGGTACCAGTTCACCGGGTTGTGCGCATGCTGCAGAAGATACGGCGACGTCTCCCCAGCAAGATGATTCGCCTTGTGCCTCATGGGCTTACCTTGCTCGTGTCCGACCTGTGCAAGAACAACAAGAGTCAAAAAGAGTGCATGCATAGGTGTCGCGGTAAAAAGGTGTCAGAGTCATTTTTTCGGGGGTCGGCGCAGTCCCGGCGGCACCGGGCACCGGCAAGTATAGGCGTCGAGGCTCCGACCGGGCGCCGGAATCCAGCCCGGGCGCTGCGTGCTAGCGCGGCGACAAGACCGCGGCAATCCAGTCATCGAGCGTCCCGTTCTGCTTGGCAACGAGCATCTCGGCGTAGAGCCGGGCGGCGCGCTGCAACGTCGCGGCTTGGTCCCTGGTAATGATCTCGTCGCGACGCCCGGCAAAGCCATACGCGCTCAACACCAGATTGATCGCGTGTAGCTGCCGCGCCCTGTCGTTGGCGTCCGGCGTCTGCAAGAACGCACGCTCGAGGTACGGAATCGCGTCGCGCAGGTTGCCGAATACCATGGCAAAGACGCCGTCCATCCCGGCCATGTTGGCGCTTGCTTGCTGCGCGACGATCGGCGGCATGGCTACGCGGCCAGGGAAATGCCCATCCCAATCCGCAGGCAGCGCTGGGATCAGCCCGAGCCCAGCCAGTTGGCGCGTGAGGAACTCGGCAAGGATGCGATGTCCATCCACGTCGAGATGCCCATAATCGAGAAAGAACTCACTGCCCTGGATGCCATCCACGGCCCGTGCCTGCAGTGGCGCGTCGAGCCGCAAGCAAGCGCGCCCAAGCGCCTTGGCCTCGCTCTCGATGGCAGCGACGATCGTTCCGGTCTGGTGCATCGGCACGGTGTCGAGGTCGCGCGCCCGCTCAAACGCCGCGCGCGCCTCGGTCGGCCGGCCGAACTTGCGCAGCAATCGGCCGTGCAAGAACTGCAGGTCGGCGCGGTCCGCCTGCGACGCAAGCAACCCCTCGACCTGCTCCAGCATGCCCCGCTCGAGCCCGCGCCACGAACGCTCGACCAAGCGATCGACGCGCGCGCAGGTAGACCCGCTCAACCCCCAAGGTGGGTACGCCCCCAACCCATACACTGCAACGTTGAACACAAGCGGAACGTGCCGCGCCGCGCACGCCGCCGACATGCGCCGCATCGCACGGCGCATGCGCGCGATCAACATCGCCTGATCGGCATCCGACACCGGTAGGGACGAAAACGACGGCTCGCCGCGCTTCGCGGTCCAAACCAGCGCCAACAGCCGCTTCTGCAGCGACGCCTCCTCACCCTCGGGGTCGCTCACGGGCAAGAGGCGACGCAGGGCGACACGCGCGCGCGAGGCATGCTCTCGAACCAACTCCGCGAGGTTCTCGGGAACCAAACGGCGTCCGCCAAAGATGCGGTTGGCGAACTCGTTCGAACCGAGCGTCACGCAGATGAGCGTCGGGTCGTAGTCGCGCAACAGCCGCTCGACCATCTCCACGAGCTTCGGGCTATCGAGCGCCGGCTTGGCGTATTCCATGACATGCACGTCGGTGCGCCCGAGCACGCTGCGCAGACCGGCCTGCATCTGCCGGGCATATCCGGCGCGCGCCGGATATGGAAAGCCACTCGTCAGGCTAGCGCCCACGACGAAAACACGCACCTCGTCGCCAACCCGCGCTCCGTGCAGCGCCAGGATTGGGCCGGCCGGTTCGATCGGGACCGACACGGCGGGGAGTTCCTCGGTCGGCTCAAACGGCAGCAGATGCAGGCCAGCGACCCCCACGGCGAGCCCGGCCGCGAATCGTAGGACGGTCCCCAGCGCAAAACGCCCGCCGCCAGCGTGCGCGGCGCTCGTCATCGCCCGGCCTCGCGCAGCCGCCGGCGACAGAAGTCGAGGTCCGCACGCGGACCCAAGCCTTCGTCCTTGCCGCGCAAGTCCCGCTCGGCGCGCTCGAGCCGTGGGAGCGCATCTCGGAAGTTGCCGAACGCCATGTAGTAGCGACCGAGATTCAGATCCATGCGACCGTGCGCCAGGGCCCGAGACTCGGCCGTGATGCGCGCCGAGTAGGCCAGCGAGCCGGCGTCGAACTTCGCTTCCCAGTCGTCAGGCAACGGCGGCAACAGCGAGCCGGCGAGCGTCCGTGCCAGGTGCTTGGCGAGGCGCCGATGCCCCGCAAGATCCAAGTGCGCGTAATCCAGGTGACCGCGCAAGTCCGTGAGGCCGTCGGCGTCCCGAAACGCATCCTGCAACTCGAGGTAAGGAACGCCGAGTTCCCGAGCCGTGCTGCGCAACGCGGCGCGCACAGCGCTCGTCTGATGCAGGGGCGCAAGATCCAGGTCGAGGGCACGCTCGAACGCGACGCGAGCCTCGGCGCCGCGGCCATGCGCACGCAAGACCTTGGCGCGCGCATAGTGCAGGTCGGCGCGAGCGGGATAGCGCGCAAGCATCTCCGCGATCTCGGCGAGCGCGACGGTCTCGGGCGCCCGGAACACGCGAAGACAGAGCGCATCGACGGCCGGTGGATAGCCACGCAAGGCGCTACACCAAGGAGGCGACCCATCCATGGCGTGCAGCGAAAGCGCGATCGCAAACCGACAGCCACGCTGCGTGCACGCCGACGCCAGCTCACGGAG
>CAYSWE010000203.1:0-8008 GCA_964434515.1 uncultured Phycisphaerales bacterium
GCTCCCCTCTGCGGGCGCAACGCAACTCCCGACTTCAAGACGAGTCGCGCATCATAGGCTCCATACGGAACCCCCCCGATCTTAGTTCGGCCGTTGGCGAGGGAGAAGATCGGAAACCGCAGGTGATATCCACCATCTGTCGATAGGAGCTGCAGGTATCCACAGCCGAAGCCCTGGACTTCACCCGTGGCCGAGCGATCGATCCCATTCGCAAACACCAATTCCAGGGATCCGAACCCGGGGCGCTTTGCATCCAACAGTGCTTCGTATGTCTTGAGCGGCCCACCGACAGGACCGAGGTGCAGTTCGACGATTCGCTGCCGTATCCCGGGCACGGAATAACGCAAGCGAACGTGGAGGGGGCGGCGCTGCGTCCTCCGAGCCGCGACGGCCACGACTCGGGATCGCCAGTCATAGGGTTGCCGGTCCGGCACGCCCGCAATCTTGCGAACTCCCGCGACGGAGAGCCGAATCGAGGGATAAGAAACCGCTCTGCACTCCTCGCTGGAGTAGTCGAAATCCAAGCTCGTGGCCCCAGCAAGTGACGCCGGCACCTCACCACCATTCCGTATTCTTGCCTTGACGACCCCTCCATAGAGCCTCCACAAATTCCTAGGCACCGGGCCCGTCACACCTGCCGTGGCCCGCTCCGCGCGGATGGTTGTCCAGCCGCCACCGCGCGCATGGAGCATATACGACGCCCGGGGAGACAATCCCTTGAGTTCGAAGGTGCCCGACTCTTCGACTTCCGCCGTTTGCATAGAGGAGACGCCCGCATCCAAGGCCCGGAAGCGGGACGCGGTCGGATAGGCTTCGCCAGTCCACGCAAACACGCGGGTTCCCTTGGGCGGCGCGGCACCTCCAAGAACGGAAACATTACCACGAATGGTCGCTCCCGGTGGGAGAACCACCTTCAGGGACCTCGGTAGTTTCCGTGGAAGTGTGATTTCTCTCGATGCAAACTCCGGGCAGGCCGCACACAGGGACAAAGGCGATTCACCGGCCTGAGGCAAGAGGCGCCACTCACCGCTGGAATCCGTCACCCAGCTCGCAAGCACCTCGTCCAGACTCAGGACAGCAAGGCGGGCGCCCGCGAGCCTCTCTCCCTGGCTCGACTTCACGGACACCGTGCACGAAACGGGCGTTGACCGAGCAGGCCTCTCGGAGCGCAGAAAGAGTGCCGCGGTGCTCACGACAGCGACCGCGACGATCAAGAGCACCAAGGTTCGCTTCGTATCCATTGGTCTCATACCAGTCTCACGGTCCGTAGTACGGAGGGGGTACAAGATTCTCCGTGATCGCCACAAGAATCTTTCTAGCAGCGCGATCGCGTAGGTTTCGGTAGTTGATCCTCGTTTGCCCACACCGTGCTGCGGCCTCGCGGATGGTAGACGCCTCTCTGGTTGCGAGCAGCGCGGCCCACTCGAGCGCGGTGCAAAGATGCGAAAGACAGGTCTCGTGATCTCCAACCCAGTCCCAGAAGTCCCGACATCCGGGCACCGAACCATGCTCGAGGCGGCTTGCGATCCGACTGGCAAGTTCCTCAGCCTCCGGTCGCTTTCTGATCGCCCCTAGTTCGCGCCGCAGGGCAACGCGGCACCAGGCCACCGGGAGCCTCGGCCGCCGCCCTTCGAGCTCAGCCTGAAGCAGGCGATGCAAGACCTCGTCCAACACCAGATCTTGATCCGTCGTGGACAGGCCGCTAGCCCGGGCCATCCGGGACAGAATCTCCCGCAGACGAACCCAATCGGTCCAAAGTGCAACGAGAGCGTTCTCGTCGTCCGGCCGACGGTCCGCATGACAAAGACGAAGGCTTTGCCGAATCGCCATGAAACTCCACGCCTCTAGCTTCCATGCCCTTGACGGCGTCGTCCGCATACTCGCCGCAGCGCATATGCAGCGTAGACACCTCGGAGGCTTCAAGGGTTGTGTAGCGTAATCCTATCCGCCTGCCGCAGGAATGTGCAGCACTTTCGTCCACGTACGGAGTTTTTCCTGTGGTCCGACTCTCCGGACGGGCATGCACCAGGAACGTTCGCGCGGAATCGCCAGAGCGTCAATCGGCCAGGCAAAGGAGCGCCATCGCCGTGCCGTAGGTTCGGCCAAGCTCATGCGAGTCGACGAAGCAGCCGTCGATCTCGGCGATCGAACACACGAGCTCGCGCAGCCGACGCCGGCCCGGAGTCCCCGCTGCGCCGAGTCGTTGCAGGGCAAACTTGCGCCCCAGCATGTCGTACCAGAAGAAAAAGCCTCCGATGTGCAGCGGGCCAGCATGATCGTCGTATTTGCGCGAGCGCTCGAGGTCGGCCTGGTAGTCGAAGGAGGCCTTCACGGCGGCCGCGACACGCTTGGCGTCGCTATGCCCCCAACACTCGAGCGCCGCCTCGCACAGCGGCATCCGACCGGCGGCGGCGGCGATCCTCGTCTGCGTGCGACGCTTGCCGCGCACCTGGCTGTAGCTGAAGGCGCCCTGCTCGCTGCGGCAGCGCACCAGCGCGGCGAGCGCACGCTGCGCGCTCGTCTCCGGCACGACGACCCCATAACGCTGGGCCGCGTGTAACGCGATCAGCACGGTGGCGGTCACGAATGGGTTGGAGTATTCGTGGCGAAAAGCACCGTCGGACTGCTGCCGCGCGAAGACCTCCGCCGCCATCGTTCGTAGCTCGGTCTGAAGTCGCTCACGGTTAAGACCGGCGAACTCCACGTGCGCATCGAGCAACGCCACCAGCAAGTGCATCGGATAGGCGCGCGCGAAGATCCACTCGTCCTTGTCGCTCGGCGCAAGGTTCTTCGGATCGAGGATGTAGTGGAGCCCGGCCTCGATCGCCGCGTCACAGCCGCTCGGATCGACATCGCGGTGCGCAAGCAGCGCCTCGCAGCAGAGCGCCGTCACGGCGACATAGACGTTCGGCAGACTATCGAGCCCGCCAAAGTCATAGTTGCTGTCCTCGAAGCCGCCGGTGTCGTTCTGCATCGCCAGCAGAAACTCGACCGAGCGCTGACGCAGCATCGGAAGATCCGCGACCTTGCGCGCACAGCGAGTCCCGGGCCCCTGGCTCGACCAGCCCGCTGGCAGATCCCGAAACGTGTAGAAACCCCGCGCGATCGGACCGAAGCCTTCGGCCTCGGCGGCCGCCCGCGCCGCACCGGGGTAGTCGCGCTCCTGGGCCAGCGCACGCCACGCCTTGCGCGCGGTCGCGTGCTTCCCAGAACGGAAGGCGGCGACGGCTGCAAGAAAACGCAAGCGCGGCGACGCCGACGCAGCAGCAGCGAGGACGCGCGCTGCCTCGTCGTAGCGTCCCGCGCCAAACAGCAGCAGCGCGACTTGTGCCGTCAACTCGCCACCACGGGCGCCGTCCCCCTCAGGTGTGTGCCGCCGCGCAACATCGGGATCGCCAAACAATCGTTGCTCCCGCATCCAGCCTTCGAGGCGACCGGTCTCGCTCGGTGGCTCCGGTGACGGCGCCTTGTGCTCGGGGTCGAGGTTGCGCGCAAACCATGCCGGACTCATCGTGCTGATCCGATCCTGCCTGCGGAGCTCTTTTCCGGAGGCGTCCAACACCAGAAACCCCGGCTCGATGAAGCGAAACGGTTTCAGCTGGTAGCGCGCCGCGAGTTTGCGAGTCGGAACCGCCTGCACGAGTTCGAAGCGCGCCAGCAACGGCCGGAGGTCGGGGTCCGAGAGCGGCCCTGCGCGCAGATAGAGATCGACAACGGGTTTCCGGTCCATCGGCGATCGCGGAACCGTCGGAACGTACCAGAGCACCGGACGCTTGCTGGTTGCGGCGGCGGCGAGCGCCGCCTTGAGGCTGCCATGCCATGGCAAGTCGCGCGCGGCCCGCGCTGCCAGTGCCGACGGCTGCACGTGACGAACCTGTGCTACACCAGGAACCACGATCAGAGCGCTCAAGGCAGCGCAGAATCGACGCATCGGCCAAGCTTGCATGCCGTCATAATCGGGCAACCCCGACCATAGAGCAACGCGTGACCGAAGGATCGACACCAACCCCAGCAGGTGCGGACGAGCGCCGCCTCGCCGACGGCCAGCGCGACGCGCTGGTGCGCGAAGAGCCCCTGGTGCTGCAAATCGACGGCGAATCCCTCGTCACCATGCGGACACCGGGACACGACCTGGACCTGGCGCTCGGCTTCGTGCTGTCGGAGGGGCTCGCCGCGTCGTCGACGGACGTCGTGCGCCTCGACTTCCGCAAGGGCATCCCGCTCAACGAACCCGGCCGGGGCCCACAGGGCGAGATCGTGCTCGCCGATCGCGTGCACGTCGGAATCCGTGGCGGCGTACCGCCGGCCCGGCGAGGCGTCCTGCTACGGCAACAGGAGGTGCGACCCTCTTGTGGAATCTGCGGCATCGAGGACTTTGGCGAACTCGTGGCCGCGACGAACTTGCAGACTGGGCTGCCCAAGGTCACGTCGCGCGAGTTGGAGGCCCGGCTCGGCCGGCTCCGTGGCGAGCAGCGACTGTTCGACGCGACCGGAGGCTGCCACGCGGCTGCGTTGTTCCACGAGGACGGCACGCTGCTCGGCTTCGGCGAGGACGTCGGGCGCCACAACGCCCTCGACAAAGCGATCGGCGCGGCCGCGCGCACCAACGCCGACCTGCAGCGCTCGGTCGCGCTGCTATCGGGGCGCGCCGGCTACGAGTTGGTCGCCAAGCTGCTCCGCGTCGGTTGCCCCTTCATCGTCTCGATCTCGGCTGCATCGGCGCTCGCGTTCGACCTGTGCCGCGAGTCGGGCGCCACGCTCGTCGGCTTCGCCCGCAGCGCAGACTGCAAGGTCTACTGCGACGATGGCCGCTTCGAGAGCCGGCCGTAGCCGCGCGCGTCAAATCGGCGACACCATCGTCGGAGCCACGCCAAACTTCTTGCGCACGATGCGACTCTCGACCAGGGTCCACGCGGCGGAGACCACCATGTAGATCGCCAAGCCACTCGCGTAGTTGTAGAGGAAGAATAACATCATGATCGGCATGAACTTCATCATGCGCTGCTGCATCTGTGCCTGGGAGTCGGCCGGTTTGGGCTGACCGAACATGTTCGCGGCCCAGAGGATCCCCATGAGGATCGGGAGCAGGTTGAGCCAATCCGGCACGTACGGGAGCTCGCCGAAGTAGGCCAGGCGATCGGGCATCGAGAGATCCTGAATCCAACCGAAGAACGGCTGGTGCCGTAGCTCGAAGCTCGAGCGCAGCGCGGTGAAGAGGCCGATGAACACCGGCATCGTCAGGAACATCGGTAAGCACCCGCCGAGCGGCGGGAACATCTTGTGCTTGCGCTGGAACTTCAGCAGCTCCTGATTCATGCGTTGCTGGTTGCCCTTGAAGCGCTCCTTGATGGAGTCCATCTCGGGCTTCAGTTTCTGCATCTTGGTCGTGTACTCGCGCATCGACTTCTGCGAGCGCAGATTGATCGGCATCATCGCGCCGCGGACGAGCAGCGTGAGCATGATGATCGCCACGCCCCAGTTGCCGACGATCGAGTAGAAGAAACGCAGAATTCCCAGCAGGATCTTCGCCAGCGGCTTGGCCCCAAATGCGCAGAAGCAGCCGGACTTGAGATCCGTGTCGACCGCCGCTAGCAGCACGTTGAAGTCCTGGCTGGCCTCGAGCTGCTCGCGGTCTTTGGGGCCGAGGTAGACGTTGAACGTGAGTTCGCTCGGCTTGTCGCCCTTGGCAGGGATCCGCTGTCGCAGCTGGAGCACGGCGGCACAGTTGGTGAACGCAGCGGTGCCCGGTACGCCGTTGTCCGTAAATGGCAAGCTCTTGCACTCGACCGCCTGAATCGCAGCGCGCGTCGCATCGTCATCCGGCAGCATCGCGCACAGGAAGAAGCGTGACCCGGTCCCCGCGAACGCAAGCCTCTGGCCGCTCTGCACGCGTAGGACGTCCGGATAGTCCGGCGGGTTGGGTTTCTTGCTCGGTGGCAGGACCGCGACCTCTTCTGCACCCTCGATCTGCGCGAACACGCGCGCCGGATTCATGAAGTACTCGTCACGCGGGTTCGCGAGAACGGTGGCGCCGCGCAGACGGTAGGACCAAAACTCGCCGAGCTTGGCATCGGATTGGTTGTCGATCCGAATCGACACCTGGAAGCGCCGGCTTCCGGGGAAGAAGCGGAACGTCTTGCGGATGGTCAGCCCATTGTCGAACGGCAGCTCGTAGCTGACTTCGCGCTCACTCCTGGGGTCCACATCGTTCGGAACGCGGCGCCAGTTGACGTTCTCCATGCGCATCTTCTTGCCGCCTGGAGCGAACTGCACGGGAAACGTCGGCCCGACGTCTTCGATCGCAAACGAAAGGCTGCCATTCTCCGCGACGATGGCGCGATAGAGGTGCTCCTCGTTCTCGAACTCCTTGCC
The DNA here is from genome assembly GCA_964434515.1 of uncultured Phycisphaerales bacterium. GTDB lineage: Bacteria > Planctomycetota > UBA1135 > UBA1135 > CAYSWE01. Next base: position 6,373 of record CAYSWE010000203.1, read on the forward strand.
CGGCTTGGCGTAGTAGTCCCAGAGTTCCGCGGTCTTGATCGTGCCGCCGAACTCCTGAAAGCCGACGCGAAAACCGGGCTTGCCGACCTCGCCTCCGAGCGGACGATCCGGCCATAGACGGGACGGCCCTCGGTTGAGCCTGGTCGCCAAGAAGGCCGGTACATCGGCCGGGATCACCCGGCTCACGACTGCGTTGGCCCCCTCTGGCTTGGTCTTCTCGGGTCCCATGAACTTCTTGATGAAGACCCAAGCAACGACAGCGATGAGGAGTGGAACGAGTAGACGGGTGACCCTGTTTTCCATCAATTCTCGACAAACGGTGCGCGTACGCGTGGCATCTGGACGCCCGGCATCGCGGGCGATGCGCAGTCTCGACTGCGCTCAGCGCCCGACTGCCAGCCGGTCGGCCAGATAGCCGGGGAGTTCGGTCGCGCGGATCTTGGCCATCGTGGCCTCGTGATCGTAGGCGACCCGACAAAACGCGACCGTACGCGAGACGGGGTCGTAGGTCACGTACGAAGACCGAGTGTCTCCATCTCGGGGCTGCCCAACCGAGCCGACGTTGACGATGACCTTGTCCTCGCCAAGCGAAAACTGGCCGTCGACGTCCGCTGGGGACCGGAAGCCGTGGCCGTCCTCGTAGATACCCGGGACGTGCGAGTGACCTACGAAACACACTCGGCACGCCCCCATGCGCTCGTAGCGCTCCGCCATCTTGCGCGGATCCGCCACGTCGCCCGGGAGCGTGTAGTCGCGCACCGGATCCTTGGGGGAGCCGTGGACGAACAGCATGTCGTCCACCACCTTGCTCTCAGGCATCTCCGAGATGTAGTTCCAGAACTGGAAATTCTCGTCGCGCGGGAACGCGGTGTCGTTGAGTTGGGCCTTGGTCCAGTCGATCGCGGCCCGTGCCTTCGGGTTGAAGTCCGAGGCGTAGTACATGGCACCGTGCTCATGGTTGCCGAGCAGCGAGAACTCACACCGGTCCATCACCGTTCGCAGGGTCGCGCGTGGCTCCGGCCCGTAGCCGATGACATCACCAAGGCAGTACACCTTCGAGACGTCGGAGGCATCGATCTCGGCGAAGACCGCGGACAAGGCCTCGGTGTTACTGTGAATATCGGAAATCAGTGCGATCATACGCTGCGAATCCCATCCGGCCGGCGGACCTGGCGGCTGTGTCTCTACGTCAAGAAGGCGGACGACCAATGCGGCGAAGGGGCGGCGGCGTGCTTCGCATCACGTCACGAGTTGCTTACCTTGGAGAAGCGACGGACAAACTTAGGCCAGCCCGGCAGGGTGGTCAACGGAAACCAACGTCCGCGCTTCCGGAGGTTAGAGCGCTTGTTTCGTAGAATCAGCACACATCTTTTGCTAGGAATCTTGGCGCTCGGGCTGGAACAGAGCCGGGCCTCGGATCGAAGCGAGACGCAGAGTCCATCGCCGGGCGCGCTCGACGTGACTCGGGCGTTCTACCTACCGAGCTACGCCTTCGCCGGCAACGTCGCGAAACCAACGCTCGCACGGGCGAAGGATCTGCCGGTGACGTTCGCTGACTTCGCCCGCTACCTTGCATCCCGAGCCAACGAGACGTTCGTCCGGGACTACGTCTTCGAGCGAATCGTCGAGCGCGAGT
>CAYSWE010000204.1:0-7983 GCA_964434515.1 uncultured Phycisphaerales bacterium
GAAGCCGATCCGCCGCACGGGTCGCAACGGGGCTTGCGAAGTCGCGCCTTCGAAGCCGACACGCGAGAGACCATGCTCGATCACGAAGGTCTTGTTGGCGTCGACGCCCGACTCCAAGAAGCGCTCACGGTGAAAACGCGACGGCGTGATCAAGGCATCGGTCATCTCGAGCATGCGACGCACGTGCGCATCGAAGCGCCGCAGCCGCGCCGCCGAAACGAACTCGCGGCCCGCCCCCATCGGCAGCAGGTGCGGCCAAAGGCGGTGCAAGCACGAGAGACACTGGCCGCGGTCGAGCGGATCGCAGATTTCGAGAGTCTCCGGATGGATGCGCTGCCCCCGCAGACACACGAGCCAAAAATCATGCAGCGTAAGGACAACGCAACAACCGGCTTCGGCAGCGACTTCGATCATGCTGGTCGAGAGCCCCGATAGATGGTGGAAGTGCACGAGCTCGGGTCGGACATCGTCCAGCCACTCGGCAAACACTGCGTCCAGGTGCGGACTGCTCCACAGCAGCTCAAAGCGATCCACGTCGCGGAAGTTGTTGGTCACTCGCATGACCGGCACCTGCTCGACCTCGACCCACGAGGCGTCGAACTCGTCGTGCGCGTCGCCTTGCAGCGCAGCGAAGATCGCCAGCTCGCGACCGCGAGCGAGCTGCTCGCGACACAAATCACGCACGTGCAACTGCGTGCCGCCGGTGTTTTCCGGAAGGTAGCCACCGAGCACGTGTCCGATGCGATTCATGCGCTCGGCACCTCGCCCGCTAACAGCTGACGGTAGCGCGTCTCCATGAGCGCGGCGTCGGTTGCGACGTCCTTGACCTCTGGAAACTCGCGCAGCCGGTCCAAGAGCGACGGATGCTCGGCGATGCGCTGCATCTGCCGGCAGAGATCCTCGGCATCGTGCATCCGGAAAAGCAGCCCGTTGCGTTCGTGGATCACATACTCAGCCATCCCCCCTTGATCGGCGGTGATCACGGGAACGCCGGCAAGAAACGCCTCGTGGATCGTGAGCGGCGAGTTCTCGAACCAGAGTGAAGGCACGACGAGGCAATCGAAGCGCGCGAGCACATCGCCGACCGAACCGTTCTCGTAACGCCCCCGAAACGTAACGCGCGGATGCGTGAGCCGTGCACGCAGCTCGGCGACGTAGTCCGGAAAGTAGTCGAGGATGCCCCAAATCTCGCACTCCACGAGGTCGTGCGGCAACTGATTGCACGCCTCGACGAGCAGGTGCACGCCTTTCCACTCGGCGATCGTGCCAACGAAACCAAAGCGCACGCGATCGCCACGCTTGCGCCGCAGGCGTGTGTAAGCGTCCGTCGGCAGGCCGTTGTCCGAGTAGAGGATGCGGTCGGCACCAACGAAGCCGGCCGCGACGAACCGGTCGCGCAGGAAGCGCGATGGCGAGACAAACAAGTCGACCAGCTGCAAGGCGTCGGCGACGAACGCACTGCGCTCAGCAACAGCAGCACGCCAGGCCGCATCCGAAGCGCCAGCCCGCGGCGCCGGCAGGCAGGTCGGCGCGCAACTGGTGCACGCCTCGAGCGAAGGCCCTTGGCAGAGTTCCCAACCCGGCCGCACCAGCCAGCCGAAGCGGATGCACATCAGGGCGAACTCATGCAGCGTGTAGACGAGGGTCAGGCCGCGCGCCTTGGCGATGGAGAGGTAACGGTGGCTGTGCATGGCCAGGTGCTGGACATGCACGATGTCCGGACACACCGCATCGAGAACGCGCTCGAACTGCGCCTCCTTCTCTGGATCGAGATAGCTGTGTTCGAAGTCCTCGCACTCGTTGTTGTGCACCGCCTCGAAGATGCGCAGCCCCTCGTGCTCCCGCTCGCGCAACGTAGCCGTCGACTCGCCGACGTAGGCCTCGGTCGTGTAGACCGCGACGCGGTGGCCCCGCGCTTGCAGCTCCCTGGCAAGGTGGAAGGTGTAGAGCTCCGAGCCGGCAAGGTGCCGCGGCACGAACTGGTGCACGACGAACAATACGCTGAGTGGCGCCGCCGTCATGAGTCGTCTCCCGCATCGCCGCGCCACGCTCGGCGCAGGTCGACGCGCAGGGCGCGGACCTCGTCTTCCGCGGCACGGTGGTCCCACGCCAAGTCGCGCGCCCGCGACTCGAGCCGCTGCCAGACCTGCTCCCAGCTCGCGAGCCGCTCTGTAGAGTGGGATACGTAGGCACACCCAGGATCGGCGAGCACACGGTCGTAGATCGCGCGGATCTCGCGCGCGTGTCGCTCGAACGCGAGCGGCGTGTAAGGATCGGCGCGCATCCCGGCGAGCCAGTCTGGCTGGTCGAGCGCGCGACAAAGAAGGCCCGCAAGAGACGCCACGTCGCCCGGTGGGAACGTCACCCCACGCTGATCGATGCGCTCGGGTAGGGCCCCGCGGTCGCTGGCCAGCACCGGCACACCAAGCTCGAACGCCTCGTCGAGCACAAAGGAAAACGACTCGTGCGCCATCGTCGCAAACACGGCCAGATCGGCGCGCATCGCCACGAGGTCGTCACGGCCGAACGTCTCGCGGCGTTCGACGTGCAGCCCCTCGGACAGTTCGGCGAGTCGCGCGGCGTAGCCAGGCTCGTCAGCCCTCCCCCACAAGACGACCTCAAACGCATCGGAACGACCCGTGGCGCGCACAGCCTCGAGCAAGAGGTGCGCGCCCTTGAACGGCAGTAGATGCCCCCAGTGGGCAACGCGCAGAGCCCGCCCGGAAGACGGAGACCAGGCTGCGCCCGCACGCGACAGAGGTCGGCGTCCCAGCGAGGCATGCGGCACCACCTCGATGCGCTCGAGTTCGACTCCGGCAAAGCCGGCAAGCGCGCGCGCGTGCGCGTGGCTCGGCGCGATGAGTGCCGACGCCAGCTCGAGCTCGCGCGCCATGTCGTTCCGAAACCGCTCGATCTGCAGGGCGACGATGTCGTCTCCGACCCAGTCCTCGCGTGGCACACAGTGCAGGCAGCTCGCGACCGACAGAGTTCGCTCACAGAACGCCGCGCCCTCGCGCACGCGCGTAATGCGCGGACAGGTCGTATAGAAATCGTGCAGCGTCAAGACCACCGGAATCCCAGCCGCGCGAACGCAGTCAGCGAGCACGCGCGTGAGCCGAATCCAGTGGTGCACGTGCACGACGTCCGGCCGCTCGCGCTCGAGGAGTGCGCGCACTTCCAGCTCGACCTGCGGCGCGTCCCCACGATCCCAGCGCTCCGCATAGAGCCCGCGCTGGGAAACGCGCAGCACGCGCACGCCCTCCATCGTAGCCGGCCCCTCGGTGAACCCATCATACTGGTCGGTATAGCTCCCAGCAGCGATGACGACGTCTTCCCCGTGATCCGCTAGCGCACCGGCGAGTCGCGCGACGTAAAGCTCGGTCCCACCGTCGTGCTCGGGGGGAAAGCCATGCAGGAGGTGGAGGATCTTCAAGAGTTCAAACCTACGGGCGTCGTAGCCGGAACGGGACATCGATCGGTCAATCGGACGATCCGCGGCATCGACTCGAAAAGCAAGGCCGTGCCCACCTCAATCATCGCGCCGCTCGTGCTCGATCGCTAGCTGCCGCGCCTCGGCCCGCCGACCGATCAGCGCCGCCGTCTGCCCGGCGTCGAGGTGTGCAGCGAAACGCGGCAACACAACCCCTAAGAGGTAGTCCAGTTCGCGGTAGTGCTTGGCCAGCGGAGCGTTCTCGGTGGATGCGCCATCGGCGTGTAGGTGATAGCTCCCGAGAACCTCGCGCACGGTCACGATCGGACCGACGGCAAAGAAGCGCGTCCAGAACTCCCAATCGATCAACTGCCGCATCGTCGTGTCGAAGCCGCCGATCGCCGCGCTGTGCGTGCGCCGAAACACGACGAAGCTCGGCTCGCCGATGAGATTGATCTCGAACCGATGCTGCATGGCGGCTTCGAGCATGAGCTCCGCCGGAACGAGGTCATCGGCAAGTCGGTCCAGCGTCGCGTAAAACGGTGCGAGCATCGCCGGATAGCGCTGTTCGAAAAACTCGCCAAGCGTCGCGCGACTCTGGTCGTCGTCGAACACGAAGCGCCGCCGACCAAACACCATCCCGGCGGACGGGTGCGCAGCCAGGCGGTCGCAGAGCGTGCCGGCCCACTCTGCATCGGCGGTGTCGTCCTGCCCGAACAAACAAACAAACTCACCGGTTGCTTCCGCGACGGCGCGGTTCCAGTTGGCGGCCAGGCCGAGTCGCTCGCCGTTCTCGATGACCCGGACGCGTGCGTCGTCCTGGCTGCGAGCGATGTCGAGCGTCGCGTCGGATGAGTGGTCATCGCAAACCAAGATCTCCAGGCTCGGCTCGCTCTGCGCACACAATGCGCTGAGCGTGCGACGCAAAAAGCGGCCGGCCTGATAGGTCGGAATGGAGACCGAGAGTCGCGGCGTCATGGCGCGTTGATGACGAACTTGCGGTAGTAGTCGACCGACTGCCCGGCGATGAACGTATCGGTCAGCGTCGCCTCGACCTTGCGCCGTGCGTTGTTGCCGAGCCGCTCGCACAACGCCCTATCCTCGATCAGTCGCTCGAGACAAGCGAGCGTAGCCGCGGCATCTTCGACTGGGGCTACCAACCCCGTCTCACCATCGGTCACGAGTTCAGGTAAGCCACCTGCATCCGACGCGACAATGGCGCGCCCGGCAGCCATCGCCTCGAGACACGAGTAGGGGCAGTTCTCCCACAGAGAAGGGATGACGAACAGGTCAGCCTGGCGCAGGCAGGAGCGCACGCCGACCAAGTCGAGCCGCCCAAGGAAGTGATAGCTACCGCGCAGATCCTGCGCCGCGAGGTAGGGTTTCATCTCCTTCTCGGCATACTGGAACAAGTCGTCGCCGGCGAACACGAACGCGACCTCGTGCTTGGCGAGTAGCGCGGCAGCCACGTCCTTCATCACGTGGATGCCCTTGCGCGGCTCGAGCCGGCCGGCGAAGAAAATCATCGGCCGGTCTTTTGGAATCCCGAACCTCTCCCGCGCGTCGAGTTGCTCACCCGCGTCGAACAGGTCGAGATCGATACCGTTGTAGATCACCTCGACGGGGCGGCGTACGCCAAGCTTGCCGCGGACTTCGTCTGCCAGGAACTTGGAGCACGAAGTGAACGCGGTCGCTCGGTCGATCGCCCGTTGCTCGAGCATGCCGCAGGCGACGTGGTCGGCCTTGCGCACATCGTACGTACCCATGATGAGCTTCGCCGGTGAATGGAACTTGATCAGCGTCGGCAGCCCGAGCTTGCCGTTGATGCGCAAGCCCTCGCCGCCGCACTCGGGCATTTCGACGATGTCGTAGGGCGTGCGCTCGAGCAGCGTGCGCAGCCCGGCGGCCATGTTGATGCCGTTTTCGAGCCGATTCTTGGTCCACCACAGCTTGAACTTCGCCAGCAGACGCAGTGTGCGCGTGTCGTTTTCCTGTCGAAAGCGGAAGACACGAACGCCGTCATGCTCAGACTCGCGTAGCTCCGTCGGCTCGGTCGCGCCGGCGAGCACATGGACCTCGTGACCGAGCTTTGCCAAGCCACGTGCCTGATACCACATGTAGGTGCCGATCCCACCAAACCCGGTCTCCGGGGGATACTCAAAAGACAAGAGTGCGATCTTCATTGCTTGCCGCTCACGCCTCCTGGGGCAAAGATGCGCTCGATATGCGGGTTCTCTACGTTCTGCATCAGTTCTATCCGAAGTACGTTTCCGGCACGGAGCAGTACGTCCTGTCGCTCGCCACGGCCGGCCGCGCGGCCGGTGACGACGTGCGCGTGTTCGCACTCGACCCCGATTTCCGGGACCAGGATCCACCTCGGGAGCTACGTGTCTACGACTATCGCGGCGTTCCGACAACGATGTATCGGTTCGACAAGTCCGCGATCCGAAACTACGTGCTCACGGACTACGACAATCCCGAGGTTGGCCAGCCGTTCCGCGAGTTACTCGACGCGTTCCAGCCCGAAGTTGTGCACTTCTTCCACTTCCGCTGGAACGGCCTCGATCGCATCGACGATGTGGAGGCACGCGGCATCCCGTTCTGCGTGCACCTGATGGACTTTTGGTTCGTCTGCCCGAACTTCCTCCTGCTGCGCCCCGATGGCCAGATGTGCGACGGTCCGCCGGACTCGGGGCTCGGCTGCTTCGAGTGCGTCTACCAGGAGACCGGAGCGGAGCTCGACGCGGCCGGCGGGATGGACGCGGTCCGGGCGCGCTTTCGCGCCGGCGAACGCGCCTGCCACAGCGACGCGGCCGCGGACGCTGGACTGGCGCTGATGCAGCGACTGCCGGCGGCGATCGACGGCCTGGCGCGAGCTGACTGCGTGTTCTGCCCGTCCGAAACCGTGCGCCGGATCGTCCTCTCCAACGGGCACCGGCCGCGCCGCCTCGAGGTCACGCCGTATGGCATCGACTTCGGTCTCCTCGAACACCTGCCTGCGCTTCCCGCCGAGCCTGTAACGCTTGGCTTCGTCGGAACTCTCGCTCCACACAAGGGCGCCGATCTCCTGATCCAAGCCTTCGTCGAGCTCGCCGATGCGCGCCTGCGGCTGCGCGTGCATGGGCGTTTCGGCGACTACCCGGACTTCGACGACAAGCTCCGCGAACTCAGCAAGCGCGACCCTAGGATCGAACTCGCCGGCGGCTTCGCGCGCGCCGACTTGGCGAACGTCCTGGGCGGCCTGCACGCCGTGATCGTGCCATCGCGTTGGCGCGAGAACACGCCGTTCGTCTGCCTCGAAGCCCGCGCCGCCGGCCTGCCGGTGCTGACCAGCGACCTGGCCGGCATGACCGAGGCCGTGCCCATCGAGCGCGGTGGCACATTCCGGACGGGCGACGTCGCGGACCTCGCTCAGAAGCTCGAAGCGCTGATCGCGACCATCCGCGCCCGCGGCGGTGCCCGCCTCGCGCCCGACCGCTCGATCCCCGCAATCCACACCCAGTATGCAGCGTTTCGAAGGGCATACACGACGCTGGGTGGTAGGAACTAAGATCGATCCGGACAGGCGTCCGCGGCGTTCTTGCACCGCACGTTCCAATCGCCGGTGTCCACTATGGGTTTCCCGGGCCCGGCCGGATCGGCCCAAACCCAGATCCAAGCGGGGACCACCGTTCCATTGTCGAGTGTAACGTCAACCTTTTCACGCCGGAACTTCGGCCCCTCATAGGCATCGAGCGCCGCCAATGTGATCGCAGGGTTGCGTTGCATCTCAAAGACCTCGCCGTACACGTGCCCATCGCCGCCTAGCGTTGCGGAGGGCCAAGCGCCATGGTCGTGCATGGTCCCCACGACACTGCCGCAAGAAACAAAGCACGTGCGAACTTCGAGCAGGTCATGGGCCTCGCCACTGCGACGCAGCGTTCCATAGACAAAGAGGTGGGTCATGATGTCCTTGATAGAGCGACTCGGAACGCCTCTGACGCTACACGACGCGCGCGCCCGGCGCCAGATTGGCGCAAGGCCGGAACGTCCGCGGCCCGACGCAGCTTGACGCTGTTTGGTGAAAACTCTAATCTAGCGGAGCTGGGTGGCAACGCTCCACCGCGGGTAGGCCCGCCAGCGCTTTCCTTTCTCTCGATCTCTGGAATGAAGGAGTAGCAATGAGTCCATCCTCGCATCCCATGCTGACGATCTCCGGCAGCATCGCCCTGGCGCTGGCCTGCACGACAAGGCCGTCGCATAGCCAGACCTACGGCCAAACGGTGCCTCTCGCGGTCCAGGCCCGTGACGGTTCGGACATCGAGCCGTACCTCTTTGGCGACGACAGCGGGCGCTTGCAAGTGATCGTGGCCGAACGAGCCTTGCGTGGCTTCGCGGGGAAGTCCATCCGCAGGCTGATCGTCCGGCGAGATGCGCAGACGGCAGCGCTGTTTCCGCGTGGTATGCGGGGCGGATGGATCCATCTCCAGGTCATCGCGTCCTGGACGTCGCGCGACGTTCGCAATCCCTCCGCGGTGTTCGCTGACAATCACAGGAAAACGACACGCACCGTC
>CAYSWE010000205.1:0-7971 GCA_964434515.1 uncultured Phycisphaerales bacterium
TGTCGTGTGGCGTGACAGGTAGGCCAGCGTCGGCGCGATCTTGTGCACCATGAGACTCGTGCGCGAGTGCTGCTTGGCCGTCTCACCGACACGGAGCTCGAGCGCCAGATCGGGAGTTGCATCGTCCGGGATCGGGCCGTCGAACGCGTCTTCGAACGGGATCACCCACGGACCGCAGGGCCCGAAGGTATCGAAGCTCTTGCTGCGCACCCACGGGAAGCCCTTCTTGCGATCCTCGCCCTGCAGATGGCGCGCCGTGACATCATCGATCAAGGTCAGGCCGGCGACGGTCGCGCCGGCGGCGTGTTCCGACAGGTGGGAACCGTCGCTACCGATCACGAGGCAGAGCTCCCCTTCGTGATCGACGCGGCCGACGCCGTCGGGCAGCGCCACGTCCTGTTCGGCTGGCAGAAGACACTCGCCGAGCTTGGTGAAGAACATCGGCTCGCTCGGTGCGATCGAACCAAACTCGGCCGCGTGCGCGGCGTAGTTCTTGCCGAGGCAAAGGATCTTTTCCGGACGCGGGACAGGCAGGCCAAAGCGTGGTCGTGTGGCGAGCCGCGTCGCCTGCGAGCAGCGCGCCCGCAGCTGATCCAGGCCTGGACCGCGTAGAGTTCCGTCGCTGAGTCGTGCGATCGAGTCGAACGCGCCGTCGCCCAGGACCGAACTGAGGTCGTGCCATTCGCCGTCGTAGAGCAGCCCGAGAGGGCCGGGGTGGCGCACGTCGGCGCCGGCGATCCGGAACCAAGCGCGGCGCGGGAGGAACGTCATTCGGCAAGCGCAAGCAGGGCGTAGGCCGTGCACAGCTGGGGCATGCTCTCCCACCAGCGCCCGTTCTTGGCGTTGACCCAGAAGCCAGCGGCGGTCTGTTCGCTCGCGAGCTTGGCGCGCAGGTCTTTGCGCCAGTCCTTGCCTTGCACCTCGTCCACGCCCGCGAGCGCCAGCGCGCGCGCCAGGGTCAGGTAGTAGTAGTAGAGCCCCTGATACTGAGCCTTCTCACCAAGCGACGGCTTGGCGCCTGGATTGACGTCGAGGCGGTAGTGCGACAGGCACCAGTTGAGTGCGGCTTGCAGGCGCGGGTCACTCTTGGGAAGGCCGCAGAGCACGTAGCACTTGAGCAGCGCGTAGGTCATCGAGCCGTAGGAACGCGGGATGGACTTGCCGTCCGCGGTTGCGTCGTAGCCGGCCGGCGAGTTGCCAGGATAGTACTGCGCTCCGCCGTCATCGCCAGGGACGACCTGGACCTTCTTGCCGTCCTCGGTCGTACGCGAACCGCGGAAGCCGGCCTTGCCGGGCAGGTTTTGCGCGCGCCGCAAGAACACCAGCGCCTTGGCGAAGGCCTCGTCCTGCACGTCGAGCCCGGTCTGTCGCAAGGCCTCGATCGCCATCTGCGTGTTGGACAGGTCGCCACGCTGGTCGCCGCCGTAGCCGATCGAGCCGTAGTCGCGGTCGCTCGATGCATACTGCGTGTGCTCGATGTTTTGGATCGCCAGGAGATACTTCTGCGCACCCGCCAGCGCCGCTTGGATCGCGGCCTTGTCGACGTCGATGCCCTTGACACGGCTGAGCGCCATCACGGCGGCGCAGGTTACGTAGTTGGGGAGGTAGGACGAAAAGCTCCCGTCCTTGGTCCGCTTCTGGGCCGCTAGGAGGAACTCGATGCCGTGCGTGAGAACGGCGTTTTCTTGGTCCGAGCGTAGCTTGGCGGGTTTGGTCGCGAGCGCCGACAGGCAGAGCGCCGAGAGCCCCGGGTCGGGCACCTTCTTTCCATCGGGGGTCGGGATGAGAAACATCCCCTTGCCGTTTTGCTTGGTGAGTAGCCAGTCGATGGCCTTCTGCTGGAACGGGGCGAACGGCCGCACGGGCGCGGGGTGCGCCGCTTTGTGGGCTGTCTGCTCCTGGGCGTGCACCGTACGGATCAGTCGGGCGAAGACCGGGCGAATGCCCGGCGGGAGCGCCAGGGCTCTGCCGATCGCAAACGGTTGCAGTGCTGCATCGAGCGCGAGTCCAGTGACGTGGAAGCGCTTGGCGAACGCAGCGCGAATCGCCGACAGATCGGCCGCATGCTCCTTGGGCCCGAGGTCGTGGAGCGCTTGGTAGGCCCACGCCGTTGTCAGGCGCGCGCTCTTGTCCTCGCCAAACAGGCCATCCGCGCGGCGGCCATGGAACAGCGCCGCGCGTGGTTGCCGCAGGATCGGTCCATCCTGCATATCGTAGTGGCGATGGCAGTGCGTCAAGGCGACCAGCGTGACCGCTGCCTCGGCCGGCGAGTTGGGCTTGGCGGCTCGAGCCGCCTGCACGAGTCCGTCCACCTGGCGCTTGAGCGCGCCCTTGCCCTGCATCGCGCGCGCGGGGAGCGCGATGGTGCAAGCAAGCGGCAACGCGAACAGGACGAAACGGCTCGACTTCATACGGATCTCCGAAGGCACGCGGTTTGGTGGGGCGGAAGGTAGAGGATACGGCGAGAGAACCCATAGACCGACTGGAACCTGGATCCAAACGTCCGCATGATCCGACGGTTCATGAATGGTGCGCAAATCGAGGCTGGCGGCCCGACGAGGGAGCACGGCGATCGCTTGTTGTTGTTCGCGAAGGACCCGACCCCGGGGCAGGTGAAGACGCGGCTGTGCCCGCCGCTCGCGCCTGCCGCCGCGGCGCGGCTCTATGCGGCCTTTCTGCACGATGTCGCGGCCGAGAGCCGTTCGCCCGACTGGGACGCGCGGTTCTGCGTGTGGCCCAACGAGACGTTCCCGGCGCAGGCGTTGCCGGTCGAGACGCAGCGCGGCGCGGACCTCGGCGCGCGCATGGCGGCGGCGATGGCTGAGGCGTTTGCCGATGGCGCCGAGCGCGTTGTGATCCGCAACACGGATTCGCCGACGCTCCCGCGAGCGCGCCTGACCGAGGCGTTCGTCGGCTTGGCCAACTCGGCGATCGACGTGGTGCTCGGGCCCGATGTCGGTGGTGGCTACTACCTGGTCGGCGTTCGCGCCGCGCGCTTGCCGCTGGTGCAACGCCATCTGCTCGAGCCCTTGCGGGAATGGCCGGCGAGTGAGGTGTTCCGCGAGACGGTCGCAGCCGCACGGCGCGCCCAACTCTGTGTGCTTGTGCTCCGTCGTGAGCGGGATGTGGACGTGCCCGACGACCTTGCATGGCTCCGCGGCGAGCTTGAGCGACATGTCGATCGTGCGCCGATGACGGCCGCGTGTTTGCGAGAACTGTGACCCACGGACCACACGAATCATGAACGAACGAATCCGCAGCCTCGCTCCCTACCCGATGGTCGAACTGGCGCGCCGCAAGCGCGAGCTGATCGCGCAGGGCGTGTCGGTGTTCGACTTCGGCACCGGGGATCCCATCGAGCCGACCGCCCAGCTCATCCGCGCAGCGTTCCGGGCAGCCGTTCCGGAAGTGTCGCAGTATCCGAGTATCCTGGGCGAGCCGGAGCTGCGCGACGCGTTCGTCGTGTGGTATCGCCGGCGCTTTGGCGTTGCCTTGGATGCTGCCAGCGAAGTGCTCCCGACGCGCGGCAGCAAGGAAGCCATGTTCCACCTCCCGCTGGTCTTGCTCGATCCCGCCGAGGCTAAGAATCTCGTCGTCTATCCGGTGCCGGGGTATCCCGTCATGGAGATCGGCAGCCTCTATGCACAGGCCCAGACCTGGCGCTACGAACTCAACGCTGGCAATGCCTATCGCATGGATCCCGACTGTGTTCCTGCAGACGTGCTGGCGAGCGCCAAGATCGTATGGATCAACTATCCCCACAATCCGACCGGCCAGGATCTGCCCGTCGAGCTATGGGAAAAATGGTGCCGCGCGCGGCGCGAGCACGGCTTTGTGTTGTGTTCGGATGAGTGCTACACCGAACTCTACTTTGGCGAACGACCGCGGAGCCTCCTGGAGTTCGATCGCACAGGCTGCCTCGTCTTCCATTCGTTGTCGAAGCGCTCGGGTATGACTGGCTATCGTTCCGGTATGGTCGCCGGCGATCCGCAGCTCCTCGACCTCTATCGCCGTAGCCGCGCCGCCTTCGGCCAGGCCATGCCGGTCCCCACCCAAGCCGCGAGCACAGCGGCCTGGCGTGACGAGGCGCACGTCGAAGCCCGTCGTCGCGTTTTTGCCCAGAAGCGCGAAGTGATGCGCCAGGGTCTCGAGGCGCGAGGCATCGAGATCTTTGCCTCGACCTCGACCTTCTATCTTTGGTGCCGCGTGCCCGCCGGCGAGGGCGATGTGTCGTACTGCGACCGCCTGCTCGCCCAGGGCATCGTCGCCTCGCCGGGCTCGTTCTTTGGTCCCGGTAATGATGAGTGGTTCCGTCTAGCCCTAGTCCCGAGCGTTCTGGACTGCGAAGCCGCGTTGGCGGTGTGGCCGACCCGTGGCCATTAGGTTTCGCCGCCGTTTGCGGCGTCGCGCGGGGGTCGTGGGCGGGCTTCTAGGTTCCGTTGGAGCGGCGCAGCCGCGAGAGTTCTTCGCGAAGTCTGGCTACTTCGGTTTCCGCCGTCGAAGCGCGTTTGGCTTCGGCCTTGGCTCGCCCGGCTTCGGCCTCGGCTCGCCCGGCTTCGGTTTCTGCGCGTTCGATCGCTTCGTCGAGTGTCGGTAGGCGCTCGCCGGTTGCACAGTCGACGAGACGCAGGAGTTTTCCTTCTGGCATCAAGCGGAGGCCCAGCTCCTCGCTTAGGAGGTCGCCGTCGGGTGTGGGAACCATCGGAGCGTACGCGCCGTCCACGAGACGCAGCCCCTGAAGGCGTGGCGTCAGGTACTCTTCGAGTGGATCGAAGAGGAAATACTCGCGCACTCCGAGCATCTCATAGAGCGCACGCTTCGTGCCCTGGTCTTCCAGGCGCGTGCTCCGCGAGGTGATCTCGAAGACGACGCAGGGTGCGGCCTTCTCTTCCCAGATCTTGAACACCCGACGGTCCTGGGTCGACACTCCCTTGACGACGAATGTGTCTGGAACGCGGAACGCGGCGGGGTTGCCGGCTTCGTAGTAGAGCAGCATGTCCGCCGCCACATAGGTGTCGTCGCTATGGCGAAAGAAGCGACGAAGCACCTGGCGAAGGTAGACGATGACAGCAATGTGGAAGTCGGTCTCCCCGATCGGTTTTCCATCCGAGTCCGGGTAGTGGACTTCGTACTGCTGCGCGGTCGGGTCGATTGACTGGGGTTGGGTCACGATGACGCCTCTCAGCATACCACGAGACACCCGCGCCGCAGCCACTTCGCGCCAGGCTAGCGCGAGCGCTACTCGACGTCGTCCTGTCGGGGCGCTACATAGGTCCCATGAGCAACGCGATGGATCCGAGGGAGCTTCTGGTTCGGGCTGCATTCGAGGACCGCGCTTTGCTCGGGGACGAGGGGCATGCCAATGCTGTGTTCTCGACGCTCGAGGATCTCGATCAGGGGCGGCTGCGGGTCGCCGAGAAGGTCGGGGCCGCCTGGATCGTGCATGCGTGGATTCAGCAGGCGGTAGCGTTGTTCTTCGCGCTAGCGCCGATGGAAGAGCACACGGCGGGGCCGTTGCACTACCACGACAAGGTTCCGCTCAAGCAGGGCCTGGCCGCGGCGCGGGTGCGGGTCGTGCCGGGCGCCGTCGTTCGCTACGGTTCGTTCCTCGAGCCGGGCGTCGTGGTGATGCCGGGGTTCGTCAATATCGGCGCTCGTGTTGGTGCCGGGTCGATGGTGGATGCGTGGGCGACGGTGGGCTCGTGTGCGCAGATCGGTGCGCATGTGCATCTGTCGGGTGGGGTCGGGATCGGCGGTGTGCTCGAGCCGCCCGGTGCGCGTCCGGTCGTGATCGAAGACCACTGCTTCATCGGTTCGCGCTGCATCGTTGTCGAAGGCACGGTCGTGGGAGAGGGCGCTGTGCTCGGGGCGAATGTCGTCCTAACGGCGTCGACGCCGATCATCGACGTGCGCGGCGACCAGCCGGTCGTGACCAAGGGCGTCGTGCCCCCGCGTGCGGTCGTGATCCCCGGAACGCGGACCAAGCGGTTCCCGGCCGGTGAGTTCGAGTTGCCCGCCGCGCTGATCATCGGCGAGCGGAGTGCGAGCACGGACGAGAAGACGTCGCTCAACGAGATCCTTCGGACGTTCGCGATCTCATGACGCAGTCGCCCGGGCAGCAGTCGCTGGAGCAGCTCGCGATCGACCTGGTGGCGATCCCGAGCGTGATCGGCGACGAGGCGGCGGTCTGCGACTATTGCGAGTCCTGGCTGCGGGCACGGAAGATGCACGGCCTGACGCGCGCCGGCGAAAACCTCGCGTTCCACCCGCGTCCGTTTCGCGAGGGCGTGCCCAAGGTCCTGTTGCTTGGGCATCTGGATACCGTGCCGAAGTCCGACGACAACCCGGCGCGGATCGAGGGCGACAAGCTCTCAGGGCTCGGCAGCTCGGACATGAAGTGCGCCGACGCGCTGCTCATGCAGCTCTGTGCTCGCGCCGTCCACGAAGACGCGCCCGTCGATCTCTGCGGCGTGCTCTATGCGCGCGAGGAGGGGCCCTACGACGAGTCCGGAATGCCCGAGATCCTCGCCGCAGCGCCGGGCTGCTTTCAGGACGTCGACTTTGCCGTGGCGATGGAGCCGACCGACAATCGCATCGAGTTGGGTTGTCTTGGCACGATGCACGCCCGCGTGACGCTGCGCGGTAAGCGAGCTCACTCGGCGCGACCCTGGCACGGGGAGAACGCCATCCACATGGCCGCGCCGCTCATCGGCGCGCTCGCGGCATTGGCACCACGCGACGCGGAGTTCGGCGGCCTGCTCTTTCGAGAGGTCTGCTCGGCGACGATGATCGACTTCGATGGCGCGCGCAATGTCATCCCGGGAGCGTGCACGCTGAACCTCAACTTCCGTTTTGCTCCCGACCGGGATTCGGATGAGGCCGTCGCGTGGCTTGCGGACTTCGTGCGTGATGCTCTCGGCGATGCTGTGTTTCGTGAGCACGTGGAGTTCGAGGTCCTGGACGTTTGTCCATCGGGTCGCGTCTGTGCGAAGAATCCGCTACTCAGCTCGCTGCGGGAGGTGGCTGGACCGAGCGTTCGAACCGTGGCCAAGCAAGCCTGGACCGATGTCGGTCGGCTATCACAGCTCGGCATCGACGCGATCAACTTTGGGCCGGGCCACACGGCGCAGGCGCATCAACGCGGTGAGTTTGCATCGCGCGCGCTGCTCGGCGAGGCTGCCGACGTGCTGCACCGATGGATCTTCGGATCCGCTCCAAAGGACCCGATTCGATGAGCGCCACGCATCGAGTCGCGGCAGCCGTCCTGGTCACGCGCGGGCGCGGCCGCGACGTCGAGGCCTATCTGGTTGAGCGCTCCAAGCGCCTACGTTTCTTCGGGGGCTACTGGGCATTCCCCGGTGGCGTTGTCGACGAGGCCGATCAGCGCTGCGGCGACCGGCTCGCTTGCTGCGCGCTGCGTGAGCTGTTCGAGGAGACGGGCATCCTGTTGGCGCCCCTCTCTGCGTGCGTCGGTGACACGGAACGCGACGATTTGCGCGCCGCGCTAGAGACAGACGCGGGAGCGTCTCGATGGGCCGAACTCATGGCCAAAGCCCCGCCCGTGTTGGAGCAGCTCGAGCGACTCTGCGTGCTGACGACGCCGGAGTTCGCGCCGGTTCGCTACGAGACGACGTTTTTCCATGTCGAGTTGCCGACAAACGAGTGGCCCACCATTGTCGAGGGCGAGCTGGTGGACGGTCGTTTTTGGCAGCCGGGCGAAGCCGTCCGCGCCTGGCTCGAGGGCGAGCTGCTCATCGTTCCCCCGGTGCTCGCGATGCTGCGCCAGCTCGATCGTCATGGGCCCGCGGAGTTTTACCGTGCGGTCGAGCGGCACGCGCAAGCCCTCGCCGCGGGCGCGCTGCACCCGGTTTTCTTCACGCCGGGCGTGCAGCTCGCGGCGCTGCGCACGCCGACGCTACCGCCGGCAACGACGACCAACTGCTACATCGTCGGCCATCGCACGTTGTGGAT
>CAYSWE010000206.1:0-6436 GCA_964434515.1 uncultured Phycisphaerales bacterium
CCAGGGATATATGCGCCAGCACCTGACGACGTCGGGCGACCAGATCGCTGACCAAGAGCGCAACGACCCGCGCGAGTTGCCGATCGAACAGCTGAAGGGGCGCGACGGCAAACCACTCGAGGTCAAGCTGCAGCTGCCGAGCAGCGAGCTGACGCTGTGGGCTTGGAAGGTTCAGGTCGGCCGTGTACCGCTCTACTTGCTCGACTCGGATGTCCCATCGAATCGGCCGGAGGATCGCGCGATCACGCACGCTCTCTATGGCGGTGACACGGAGAACCGGTTGCGCCAGGAGATCGTCCTGGGACGCGGTGGTGCGCGCTTGCTCGAAGAGATCGGCATTGCGCCTTCGGTGTATCACTGCAACGAGGGTCATGCCGCATTCCTGTCTCTGCAACGCGTGCGGTCGCTGATTCGTGACCAGGCGATGACGTTCGACGAAGCTCGCGAAGTCTGTCGCGCAACGACGATCTTCACGACGCATACACCAGTGCCGGCCGGGCACGATCGTTTCGACGAGGATCTGATGCGGCGCCACTTCTCGGATGTGGACTCCTGGCTCGGAGCTCCGTGGGAGAGGTTCTGGAAGGTCGGGCAGGCTGCTGGTGCCGACGACGGTGCATTCAACATGACGCACCTGGCGATGAACTTTGCCAGTGTCGTCAATGGCGTGAGCAAGCTGCATGGCGAGGTCTCGCGTCAGCTGTTGCATCCGTTCTGGCCCAAGTTGCTCGAGAGCGAAGTGCCAGTTGGGCATGTGACCAATGGAATTCACCTGCCGAGTTGGACGGCCAACGAAGTCCGTGAACTGGTCGTCGAACCCAACGAGCCGTTGGACCCATCCGCGTTCGCAGCGCGGATCGGCGACGTGTCCGACGAGAAACTGTGGAGTGTTCGCCGTTCCTGCAAGGAACGGCTCATTCGCAAGGTGGGGAGCCACCTTACGGCGAGCTTCCGCGAGCGCGGCGACAGCGCAGCCTTGCTCGAGCGCCTGATCGAGAACTTCGATGAGCGCGCGCTCGTCATCGGTTTTGCGCGCCGTTTCGCGCCATACAAGCGCGCTCACTTGTTGTTCCAGGATGCAGATCGTCTCCAGTCCATCCTCGACAATGAGCAACGTCCTGTGCGCATTCTCATTGCCGGCAAGGCGCATCCTCAGGACCATCATGGACAGGATATCTTGCGACGCGTGGTCGAGTGGTCGCGCAGCGATCGGTTCGCCGGCAAGGTCATTGTTCTTGAAAACTACGACGTGGACCTGGCTCGCTTCCTGGTCCAGGGTGTCGATGTCTGGCTCAACACTCCGACCCGTCCGCTCGAAGCCAGTGGCACTTCGGGAATGAAGGTCGCGGCAAACGGCGGGCTGAACCTCTCGGTCGACGACGGTTGGTGGCCCGAGGGGAGGGACGGTCGTAACGGCTGGTCGATTGGCACGGCGGCGCGCACCTACGAGGACCAAACGCTGCAGGACGAACTGGATGCGACGACGCTCTACGGTCTCCTGGAGGACGAACTGGTCCCGCTCTACTTCGACCAAACGAACGGAATCCCGACGGGCTGGGTCGAGCGCGTGCGGCACGCGCTGGAGACGCTGCCCGGAGTATTCAACACCGACCGGATGGTCAGCGACTATGAGCGCACCGCGTATCGCCCGCTGGCCTCGAACAGAGCCGAACTGATCCGCGACAAGTTCGCGCGCGCCCGGGAACTCGCGGAGGAGCACGGCCGCATCCGCCGCGGGTTCGGTCATGTTCGCCTGGTGGAGGCGAAGGTTGGCGATCTCAGCCAGATTCACGTCGGCGATCCCGTCGACGCGCAGGTTCGGGTGGATCTCGGCGACCTACGTGCCGAAGACGTCCGTGTCGAGCTGGTTCTCGGGCACGCTCGGGGGAGCCAGGACTTGGCCGGGCCGGTCGTCCTGGATCTCGTTCCCGTCGACGATGGTGAAGGCTCGATTCGCGTCTACGAGGGCTCCTACGAGATTGAGCGTTGTGGGCGCTTCTCCTATGGCATTCGCATCCGCGCGAGTCGGCAGGAGGGCCTCGATTCCGCGCTTGCGGACTTGGTGCTCTGGGCGTAGTGCGCCATGACTCTTCCGCAGGCAGTCGTCGGATGGAGGCGTGGCCTAGAGACGCGCCTCTATGAGTTGCTCGAAACGCAGCTGCCCGGGGTTTCCCGTTCGCTCGAAGCGGGCGCGGAGCAGCTCGAGTTTTCACCCGAGAACATGCTGGAGACCCTGGATCAGATCGAGGCACGCGAGCTCGTCGCATTTCGTTTGCTCGAAGCGCTCGATACCGGCGAACGTGTGTTGAGTCTCGACTGCGCCGTCGAACTCGCGGTTGGCGAGGCGGCGCTGCGAACCCCGCATGCCATCTGCATTCGGCACGACCCGACGAGTTCTAGCGCTGGGGTTCCTGGTAGCATCCGCGCATTGCTAACCGAGTTGTTGCTCGGTTTGGCGTGTGAAGTGGGCGAAGGTGGCGCCATTACCATCCGTAGTAGCGAGCGAACGCTTGCTTTGGAGGCCGAGTCGCATCCGAACCGGGCGGAGTTCGCGCCGGCCGACTGCCCGATCGCGCGGGACGTGCTCGACGCATTGCTCGCGAGCTTCTCCAGCGCGTGGCCGACCGCCCAGCAAGCGAAGCACCGGTTCACGCTGGCAATGCCGGCGGTCGAAGATCCCGCCTGATCGCCGCCATGGTCCGGGCGCGCGCAAGAATCACTTGCCGCTGTCGACCGGGTTGCGCCGCGCAGCCGCGCCTCGACCTCGCAATCGCGCCGGTCTTGGCGGAGCCTATGCCTGGTCGGTTCCATGTCCACGGAATGCGCGAACACTGCGTTCTTCACGTCTGCAGCGCGTGTGAGCATGCGGATGACTCCAGTGCGAAGCCCCACGAGGGGGGCTCCCAACTCGATCCCGGTCAGCCCCAGCCCGAACGCCACCAGCGCGAACGCGAGACGTTTGGGCAGCGAGAATCGGTGGCGGCTCGGTCGTTCGATTGGCTGCATGGGGTCGGAGGATCGCCTCTGTTTCATCACCGTGACTGCAACACGTCGCCTAGGATAGCCGGCGTGATCCCGTCCATTGGCATTCTCTGCTACCCGACGATCGGTGGCAGCGGCCGCGTTGCTACCGATCTGGCGGCTCGACTCGCGGCGCAGCACACCCGCGTGCACCTGCTGAGCTGGGAGGAGCCGGCGTGGTTGCCCGCAGGGGTGCGTTTTCACCCAGTCGAGGTTGTGGAGTATCCGCTGCTACGCTATCCGCCCTACGACCAGGCGCTGGCGACGCAGATTGCGGAGTTGCACGAGCGGGATGGCGTCGAGTTGTTCCACGCGCACTACGCGATTCCGCATGCCGTGGCTGTGAGCCTGGCGGATCAGATGCTTGGTGGCGGCAAGCTGCGGTTGGTGACGACGCTGCATGGCACGGATATTACTCTCGTCGGCAGCGATCCGGCCTACCGGCGTGCCGTGCACTTTGGCCTCGCGCGCTCCGATGTCGTGACGGCCGTAAGTGAGAGCTTGCGACGGGATACTCGAGAGCGTATCGGGTTCGAAGGGCCGATTCGAGTGATCGCTAACTTTGTGGATGGTGAGTCCTTCCGCCCCGGTACTGCGCCGCGGTGGCCCGCGCGCTCGGCGCGCGAGCCGCGCCGCATCGTCCACATGAGCACCTTTCGGCCCGTCAAACGCATCCGTCTGTTGATCGAGGCTGTTGCCATCTTGGCGCGCGACGTGCCGGTTCGACTGACGCTCGTCGGTGATGGGCCTGAGTTGTCCGCGGCGCTCGCTTTGGCGGAGCGGCTTGGTCTTGGTTCGTCGGTCGTTTCGGTTGGCCTCGTGGAGGATCCTGCGCCTTGGCTCAGAGATGCGGATGTCTACATGTTTGCTTCCGAGACCGAGTCGTTTGGGCTCGGCGTGCTCGAGGCGATGGCGTGCGGCGTCCCGGTCGTCGGTCCGGACGTGGGAGGGGTCTCGGAGGTCCTCGGCGAACCTCCGGCTGGCAGGCTCGTGCGCGACGCGTCGGCCGCAGCGCTGGCAGACTCGGCTCGTGCTCTCTTGGTCGATGCGCACGCCTACACTCGCATCGCGGAGCGTGGGCGGGGGCGCGCGCGCTCGGTCTTCGCGCCGGAACGGATTGTGGCAAGCTACACGACTGCTTACGTGGATGCGCTAGGCTAACCGAGTGGTTGGATCGCTCCGATGACCGAGATTTTCGACCTGGACTACAACGCTGGCGCTCCACTCGATTCGCGCGTTCGGGAGGCGATGGACTCGCTGCCGGACGTTGCTGACGCCAACCCGCACAGCCCGCACCAGCGCGGTCGCGCCGCCGCAGGGATTCTCGAGCGAGCTCGCGAGCGCATCGCTGCTGTGCTGTCGGTTGGGGCCGACGAGGTCGTGTTCACGTCCGGTGGGACGGAGTCCAACAACCTGGCGGTTTGCTCTGGTGCGGCGATCGCGACGCAGGCGGGACGCCCGTTTGCGGCTTCGGTCCTCGAGCATCCATCGATCACGATGGCGGTCGAGGCGTTTGTCCCGGCCGAGTACCGGATGGCGTTGCCTGTGGACTCCAGCGGCGTCGTGGACGTGGCTTGGCTGCAGCGTGCAGAGCCTGCGTTTGCCACGGTGATCCTCGCTCACCACGAACTCGGAGTGGTTCAGGATCTCGTGACGCTCGCGGCCGAGCTGCACGCGTGCGGGGGAGTGCTGCACTCGGATGCCAGCCAGGCCGTGGGGCGGATCCCGGTCGCGGAGGCGTTGGCTGTGTGCGACTACGCGACCCTGTCACCGCACAAATGCGGTGGGCCGCGCGGCATCGGGATCTGGATTGTGCGCAAGGGTCGGTTCGCGGCCCAGCTGCTTCGCGGGGGGGCCCAGGAGCTCGGTCGGCGCGCCGGCACGCCTAGCCCGCGTCTCGCGCATGGTGCCGCCGAGGCCCTCTGCCTTGCGCTCGCGGAGCGAGACGCTCGTGCTACGCGAATGCAGGCGGCTCTGGATGCCCTGCTCGTTCCGGTCGAGCGCGCCGGCCTGCGGGTTCTTTGTGCGGATGCTGGTCAGGCGATGTTGCCCAACACGCGCACGCTGTGCATGCCCGACGTCGATGCTCGCCACGCCGTGCCCGCCCTCGACCTTGCTGGAATCCTTGTTTCCTATGGCTCTGCTTGTACTTCTGGCGCGCGTGAGCCCGCCCGCTCCATCCTCGCGCTCGGCACGCCGCGCCCGATTGCGGCGCGATGCCTCCGCATCAGCCTGCCTGAGAACATGACTGTAAAAAATGCGAGGACCGCGGGAGCCCTTTTGTGTCAAGCGGTTGGGCGGATCTCGCGCTGCCGTCGGACAAATCGTCTTTGACTGTTGGTCGTCCGCGGGTATCGTGAAGCGCGAATGAGGAAGGCCTGGTCGCCGTGGGGGGATCCCAGTGACCGGGGAGTTGATCTTTGCCAGGGTGATACGTAACCTGCTTTGTGACTGAGAGTTAGGTCTGCGGTTGGGATCCGCGCTCTAGACCGTTCCACTAGTTTTTCGTGCAGTTGGCGAGTCCGAATTGGGAAAGTTCGGTTTCGGCAATGGCTAGGTTTGTGCACGGGCTATGGGATGAGTTTGTGGCGCGTCTCTGGGCCGCTTGATGGCTGAGCACTACGTCATTTGAGCGACTAGGCGAACGATCCGTGTCGAGCGTACGGTCTTACGCGGTGCACAGATTCTGCCCAGGGTTCCATCGCCTGCACGTGTTGCTCTTTGCGCGGCCAACCTTGTCCGTCTCGTCCTTTGCCCGTCTCTCGAAGCTCCCTGTTACCGCCGGAGAGGTGTCGTTTGCTTGCGTGCTAACCACGGTGGGGTCGCTCCCTGATCCCGTTCTCGGTCTTGCTGCTCGGCGTGTTTTGCGCCCCATTGCCTCGTTGTTTGCCGCCGTTCCGTCCCCGTATGAACCCCATGAGGGAGGCTTCCCTTGTCCATGTTGTCGCACGAGTTCCAGAGTGAGCCACAAGGGCGTGAGTTTTGGCCAAGGTTCGGCGAGTCGGTTCGTCGGCGCATCGCCCACGCTCAGTTTGAGTCTTGGCTGGCTCCGTTGCGTTGCTATCTGGTCGATCGACAGGTTGTCGAGATGATCGCAGCCACCTCCTTCAAGCGTGACTGGATCGAGAGTCACTACTTGGAGATCCTCGAGGAGGTCGCCGCGCGTGTGGATGGGCGCCAGCGGCGCGTGCGCATCTTGCTGGAGGCGGACGTGCCGGAAGGCGACGCCAACAGTCTTCAAACCCTTGCGGCGTTCGAGAAAGCGGCGTTCGGAGAGTCCGGCGATGGCGCACCCGACGCGGGGCCGGACGGGTCCTCCGTTCCGCTTGCTGCAGAAGGTTCCGCAGGTCCAAGTCTGGCCCCGTCGCCATCAAACCCCAGGCGAGCGCCCGCGTTGGTTCGCCAGACGCCGGGG
>CAYSWE010000206.1:6536-7968 GCA_964434515.1 uncultured Phycisphaerales bacterium
CCCGTCGCCATCAAACCCCAGGCGAGCGCCCGCGTTGGTTCGCCAGACGCCGGGGAGTTCGAGCCAGGGGAGTTCGAGCCAGGAGAGTCCGAATCCGGAGAGCCTCGCTTTCTTCGACAAGCACTCGGATTTTGTGCTCAACCAAGCGTTCACGTTCGACGATTTCGTGACCGGGAGCTGCAACGATCTCGCGTGTGCCTCGGCTCGCGCGGTCGCGGAATTTCCGGGTGGTCCGTACAATCCGCTGTTCATTCATGGGGCATCGGGGCTCGGTAAGACCCACCTGCTGCAGGCGATCTGTCACGCGGTGATCGCCGGTGCCAAGCCGCGTAGGATCCTGTATCTGTCGTGCGAGAGTTTCGTCAATCAGTTCATCCAGGCGGTGATGAACGGCGACCTGGAGGCCTTTCGCTACAAGTACCGGAAGGTCGACATGCTCCTCATCGACGACATCCAGTTTCTCGAAGGCAAGACTCGCACGCAGGAAGAGTTTTTCCACACGTTCAATACACTGCACAACGGGCAGCGCCAGATCGTCATCTCGTCGGATCGTCCGCCAAGTTCGATCGCGACGCTGCAAGACCGGCTGCTGTCGCGCTTTCGGTGGGGCATGGTGACAAAGATCGACAAGCCGTGCCTCGAGACGCGCATTGCGATCCTGACCCGCAAGGCTCGCCAGCGTGGTGTCGAGCTGACACCCGAGGTTGCGCAATGCCTCGCCGAGCACATTGACACCAACATTCGCGAGCTCGAAGGCGCGATTACCCGTGTGGTGACCTACGCCGAGGTCGTGGGACGCAAACTGGACCTCGAAACCGTCTATGAAGCCCTCAGGGATCTGCTTCCTGCCAGGGCGCAGGTCTCCATGCAGGCCGTTCTCGATTTGGTCTCGAGCGACTTCGGTGTGTTGCCGAAGGATCTCCAGTCCAAGCGTCGCATGCAGTCGATCGTCCTGCCGCGGCAGGTCGGTATGTATCTCGCGCGGAAAAACACGCGCATGTCGCTCGAGGAGATCGGCGGGTTCTTCGGCGGGCGCGATCATTCGACGGTGCTGCACTCGATCAAGAAGGTCAATCGGCTGCTTGGCGAGGACTCTGCTTTCGCGGCACGCGTCGAGCGCCTGGGCGGGACCCTCGAGCGCGGCTAGTCCACCCACGTAAGGACCCGGCATGCCTGCGACTTGGGCTTTTCTTCTGGGAGACTTCTTGTCGAAGTTTCCATCTGCGGAGAATATTCCCCAGCGCAGGCCGCATGCCGTTGCCGCTCGCCGAAGAGGCTGGCCGCATCGGTTGGGCCGCTTTGGCTTCGGTTGCTGTGGTCTGCGTGCCTCGGTGTTTGCCCACGATTTCTCAACGAGTCGCAGCTTGCGGGTCCCAGCGTTGCGGACTCATCCACAAGTGCCTCGTGTCCAAGGAGTTAGCCTACGATGACG
>CAYSWE010000207.1:0-7963 GCA_964434515.1 uncultured Phycisphaerales bacterium
CGCAGCACGGCAAGCCCGCCCGCGACCGTGGGGCGGCGGTCATCTCTGAGGCCGTCGAGCTGGATCGCGTCGACATGGCCGGCGGCGATGAAGGTCTTGGTAAGCTTGGCGAGGCCTGGCGCGGTGATACCACCCTCCGACCAGCCCTGGCGCCGGAGCATTTCGGCGATTGCCAGGATCGTTCCCGAGGAACCTACGCAGCTCTCCCACCCGACGTCGCGGAACTCGTGTTCGAGAGGTGCCAGTTCGAGCCGCGCGGCAAGTTCCGCCCGCTCGATGCGCTTGCGCGTGATCCGGCCGTCGCGGAAATAGCGCAGACTCCAGCGAACGCAGCCCATGGCCAGGCTGCGTTCTTCTTGCGATTCGAAGCGTTGGCCGAGGATGCACTCGGTGCTTGCGCCGCCGATGTCGACCACGAGTCGACGGTCGTCGTCGTCGCCGATCGAGTGGGCTACGCCCAAGTAGACGAGCCGTGCTTCTTCGGTCCCCGGGAGGACCTCGATCTCGCAGCCGATTGCCGCCTCGGCCTTGCTGTGGAAGCCGCGATCCTCGATCAGGCGAAAGGTGGCCGTGCCGACGGCGCGAACGCGGTCGTGCGGGATCGCTGCGATGCGCTGGGCGAAACGGTCGAGACAGTCGAGCGCCCGTCGGATGGCCGCTGCGTCCAGGCGTCCATCGGCCTGAATTCCCTCGGCAAGGGCGACGCGCTCGCTGAGTCGGTCGACGTGGTGCGGCTGGCCGCCAGCGTCCCGCGCGACCACCATCTTGAAGCTGTTCGAGCCGAGGTCGACAGCCGCGAGTTCGGTGCTTGGGCCCGCGAGTTGCGGGCCTGCTGATCTGTCTGAGAAGGACCCCACGCCGACGTCGAGTGTGCCGGGTTCACGCTGGCGATGGAAGCCTAGTCCCGCTAGGCGTCGATCATTGGCTCGTAGTGCGTAACGGCGCGGAGCAGGTCCGTGGCGCTGAGGATGCCGACGACTTCGCCGCCTTCGGTTACCAGCACACGGTGCACTTCATTGTCGATCATGACTTGGGCTGCACGTCCGACGGATAGGTTGGCGTCGACCGTGACCACATCATGGCTCATGATGTCCGTGACGGTCCGATCGCCGCCGGGAAAATCGTTCGGATCAAGATCGGTCCAGGACTCCACCGTGCGGCCGTCGTCCGTCGCCATTCGGAACCAGCTCAGGTGTGGCTCGTCCTGAGCGCCTTCTGTGACGGCGCGCGCCAAGTCCGTGCGCGAAACGACGCCGACGAGTGTGCCGTTGTTGCCAATGACCGGAGCTCCGTGGATGCCGCCCTCGACGAGGAAGGCCGCCAACTGGACGAGGTTCATGCTGGCGTCGGCATAGTGAACCTGCTTGTGCATCAGGTCCTTGACCTGAAGGTGAAAAAGCGCAGCTGTCATGATGCTCTCCCTGGTTGCGAACTTGTGATCGATTGTGTCGCTCGTTGCTTCATGTGGATTCTTCCGGGACTACGAGGACGGGGCACGCGGAGGCGCGCAGGATCTTCTCGCTGACCGACCCCAGCAGGACGCGATCGATCAAGCCGCGATGGTGCGAACCGACCACGAGGACGTCGAAGTGTTCCTGCTCGGCGAGTTTCGTGATCTCCTGCCAAGGTTCCCCCTCGAGCAGGATGGAGGCGACGTCGTGGCCACGCTGCCGCAGGGTCTCGGCTCGGCTTTCGAGCTTGCGTTGGCGCTCGTTCCTGAGTTCGGCGACGCGCTGCTCGAACTCGTTCGGCGTCAGTAACCGGGTCGTCGTCTCACCGTCGACGATTTCGCGCTCATGCGTGCGGACTCGATGGTACTCACGTTGGAAGCCGTAGGCGATCCAGCCCCGCGCCTTGGTTGCCTCGAGTAACCGCTCAAAACCCTTGGCCGCGGAACTCAGCGGGTCATCAATGTCCGTGGCGAGCCCGATTCTCAGGATCGGGTCGATTTGGTTGACCTCTCCTTTGACGACGAACGCAGGCGTTGCGAGGGCCCGCAGCAGGCGGAGCGTGACGCTACCGAGCAGCATCCGCGGAAGTCCCGTTCGTCCGTGGCTGCCGACGACCACGGCGTCGGGGTGCCATTCCTGCGTGTCCGCGACGAGCTCCGTGACCGCCTGTCCTGCGCGAACGACGGTTTCGATCTCGAATCCATCCGCTGCGTGTTTTTGGCGGATGTGCTCGATCCGTTCCGCGGCGTCGGTTGTCACCCCATCGACGACACCGCCTTCGTAGAGCGACGCGAATTCTGGTGCGACGACATGCACGAGGCGGACCTTCTTCGCGCCAAGGCGGCGGGCGAGAGTCAGGCTCGCATCGGTGAGAGCACCGAAGTCCGTGGGAACGGTCAGCTTCTCGAACATGAGAGATCTCCGCTGGCAAGAAAGGGCTGGACTCTTCTGGTTGCAATGGACGTTCCAGCCGTGGTGGTTCGGTCCTCGTGGGTCTCCGAGAGTGTAAGGCTTGCGCGAGGATCGATTGGCTGCCTCGACCGGCCCACGAGTTGCTGCGAATCGGCTGGGCCGGTGGTTACCATCGGAGAACGTAGGCTCAAGCGGGTTCTCGTTGCCACGGACTTCCTGGAATCCGCCGCATCCCTGTCGCAGCGCAGCCAGCTGTGGCGAGACCCGGACGGGAGACGCAGATGTTTCAGAAGCTCTTGGTTGCCGTCGAACTTGGCAGCGCTGGCGAACCGGTCGTGCGGTTCGCGAGGAAGCTCGCTGTAGCGGGCGCTCGTGTCCGATTGTTGCATGTGTTGGTCAACGAGGCCGCGACCTTTTTCGCCGACCTGTTGAGCGCCGAGGATCTCGTTGGGCAGGCGCAGGCCGGTCTGCACGACTTGGAGAAGGCGTTCTGCAAGGGCGATGGTGATGCGGTTTCCGTGGACGCAGTGACTCGCCAAGGGACGGTCGATCGGTGCATTCTGAACGAGGCTCTTGAGTTTCAAAGCGATGCAATCGTGATGGGTAGTCACGACTGGCGAGGCCTCAATCGCCTGCTGCTCGGCAGCGTTGCGCAACGTGTGTTGCGCGAAGCGGATTGCCCGGTTTGCATCGTCAAGGGCGACATCGCCGACAACGAGCTACGCCGCGTCGTGCTCGCTACGGGGCTCGACGATACGAGTCGCGCGGCCGGCGATGTCTTCTCCACGATGCTGCAGGCGACCGGGGCTCGTGGCGATCTGATCCACGTCTTTCGCAGTGACTATTGGCTGGCTATGGGCGGGGCCTTCGTTCCGGGGCCGGCGGGAAGCTATCCCGTTACCGTAACGCCGGAAGAGCTTCAGGCGCACGTTGGCGCGCGCCGGAGTGACCACGAGGCGTTGTTGCAGGCCGAGGCCGAGCGCCTAGGGACCGGCGCGCGCATCACTCCACAGCTCCTGGACGGGGACCCATGGACTGTCCTTGCGGACTTCGCTCAACGTGAGCACGTGGATCTCGTGATTGTCGGTTCGCATCACTACCACGGTCTGCAGCGTCTGATGCTGGGCTCAATTGCCGAGAAGATCCTGCGCACGCTCGAATGTCCCGTCCTCATTGTTCCACAGCACGTTTCGGATCCGATCGCAGAGGGGCCGTGAGCACGTCCCTCGCCGCCGATCTCCAGGATGCGGCGAACCTACCCGACGGGCAAGGTCGCGCAGACTTGGTCGAGACGCATTGCAGTCAGGTGTTTCTGACTCAGGGCGATGTCTACAAGGTCAAACGGGCCAAGAACTATGGGTTTCTCGACTACAGCACGCTAGCAAAGCGCGAGTTCTATTGTCGCGAGGAGGTGCGCCTCAATCGCCGCCTTGCTGAGCGCGTCTACCTCGGCGTACTTCCCGTTTGGCGAGACGCGGAGGGATACTCGCTGACGCGGCGTGGCGAACTCGTCGACTGGGCTGTCCACATGCGTAGGCTTCCTGACGACTGCAGCGCAGAGGCTCTGCTCACGTCCGGCCGACTCCGCGCTGCACATCTCGATGGCGTTGCCGAGCTGCTTGCTCGCCTCTACGCAAACTCCGAGATTGGGCGCGGCGATGTGACGACGATGGCGCGCAATCTCCGCGAGAACTTCGAGCAGGCCCAGGCCTTCGTCGGTGAAGTCTTGTCCGAGGACCGGCTTGCGGAATGCCGGAGACGCCAAGAGGCCTGGCTCCGCGCTCAACAAGACCGGCTCGCGACTCGGTCGATCGTGGATGGTCATGGCGATCTTCGCCTCGAGCATGTCTACCTGCTTCCCGGAGAGTCGCTGATCATCGATTGCATCGAGTTCGCAGACCGGTATCGAGTTGGAGACTGGGCGCTCGACGCGGCGTTCCTGGCTATGGACCTGCGGCAGCGGGAGCGCTCCGAGCTCGCCGAGTATTTTCTGGGGCGGCTCGCTTACGAGCTCGATGACTACGAATTCTATCCGCTGCTGGATGGCTACATGAGTTATCGCGCAGTCGTGCGCGGCAAGGTTGCTTGCTTCGTGGCCGTGGATCCAGGGACGTCGGCTGCAGTCGTAACCCGCAAGCGTCGCGAGGCGCGTGCGCTATTCGACTTGGCCTCGGCCTGCTTGGAGCCGTCGCGGCGCCGGCCTCGGATCATTGCCATTGGCGGTGGCATTGCGACCGGCAAGTCTACGCTCGCTTGGGCGCTGTCCCGTCGACTCGGCCTGCCCGTCGTCGTGGCCGACGCAACGAGGAAATCCTTGGCGGGACTTGCCCATGATGCGCGCGGCGGCGCGGATCTCTATACCGATGTGTTCACGCAGCGGATGCACGCCGAGCTGCTTCGCCGGGCGGACCTTGTCTTGGCGTCGGGTCGTTCGGTGCTCGTGGACACGACATTTCGCAGGCACGACCTGCGGCAGCGCTTCTTGGATCTGGCGGTGCAGCACGGGGCCGAGTTTCGATTCGTCGAGTGTCGGGTTCCTTCGGAGGTCGCTCGCGCGAGGCTCCGCGCCCGACGCGGTGGAGTCTCGGACGCCCGCGAAGGCCAGTTGGCGCAACTCGCCCTGTGGGACCGCGTGCGCGGGCTGGGCCAGGACCAGCACATTGTGGTGGACGGCACCGAGCCGGTCGCGGCGATCGTGGCGCAGCTGGCTCCGCGCTTGCTCCAGCCCTGACGGCGTCGCGGATTCCTTGGCAAGGGCCGCGTGCTGGCGTCTCAAGCATGCCGGCCTCCTTTCCGATACGGACCCAGTTCTGTGCCTCTTTTTGAGATCGTCATGCCCAAGACTGTGGACCTCGACTGTACCGCGCTGAAGTGTCCGATGCCGATCGTGCAGATTGCGACGGCCATCAAGAAGCTGCAGGAGGGCGAAGAGCTTTCCGTCGTCGCCACCGACGCAGCGTTCTTGCCGGACGTTCGGGCCTGGGCCGAAATGACCGGGCATGAGTTGGTTGTGGTCGAAGATGGCGCGGTCAAGCGCGCTGTCATCCGCAAGTAGGCGCGGGCGCCATGGCCTCGACGTCATCCTGCGACGCAGCTCGAGCGATCGCGGACTCCTCTCCTGACGTGGCATCGGTGCCGGCGGACGCTGCGAAACTCCGCAAGGCGATGTTCATCGTGCTGAGCGGTGACATGGAACGGATGCTTGCCGCCTTCGTGATGGCTGCCACGGCCGCGGCCTCGGGGTTGCAGACGACCATGTTCTTCATGTTTTGGAGCGTGCCTGCACTCCGTGACAAACCGGGTACGCGACGCAAGGGCCTCTTGGATCGAATGCTCGGTGCGCTCATACCACGTGGGCCGCGTGCGCTGCCCACGTCTCGGCTCAACTTCGCAGGGCTTGGCCCACGCTTCTTTCGTTGGCGCATGGCGAAGAAGCAGCTCTCCGACCTGCCCGCACTCATGGAGCAGGCCGAGGCGCTCGGGATACGGCTGCTTGTGTGTGACAACTCTCTGGACATGTTTGGCCTTGGGCTGGACGAGCTTCGGGACGGTGTTGGCGTGGCCGGGGCCATGACCTGCCTACGCGAGGCGGCCGACTCCGAAGTGGCTCTGTTCGTTTGAGGTGCACGGATGTCGATGGCCGGATCCGAGCTGCAGATCGTGCTGACCGCGGGCGTAGACGATATTCCGCGCGCGATGCTCGCGTTCGAGACCGCCCTTGTCTCAGCGTGCAGTGACATCGAAGTCGCCGTCTTCTTGACCTTGCACGGCAGCATCTGGGCCTGTCGGAGCGTTCCACCGGGCGCGGCAGAGCCTGTGAACGCGCTCATCGACCAACTGCTCGACAGCGGAGTCGCGATCGAGTGTTGCTCCCGATGTGCCGATCAAGCGTGCCTCGAGGAGGCCGGTCAGCGGGGTGACGATCTGCGGCCAGGGGTGGGGCGGGCCGGCTTGGCGACGTTCGTGGCGCGCGCGGCGCGGGGGGTTCCAACTGTCACCTTCTGAGCACAGACCGGATGCGGCGGTCGATGTCGCCGCGCTGCAGCAAGAACTCGATCGGTTGCGCCTGGAGAACGCCCTGCTCGCGCAGGAGGCGCAGGGCGTTGCTACGGCGAACGTGCATGCCGCCCAGCAGATGATGGAGTTTGCCGAGCAACGTCAGCGGGAACTCGAGGCGCAGAACGCGGCGATCGAGAGCGCGCTCGAGGTGGCGGAAAACGCCTCGCGACAGAAGACGTTGTTTCTCGCCAACATCAGCCACGAGCTTCGCACACCACTGAACGGCATCCTCGGTATGGCTCGGCTCCTGCGGGATACCGAGGATCCTGCTACACGGCAGGACTACATCGGAATGCTGCTTCGCTCCGGCCAAGGGCTGCTCGAGATCGTCAACGACATCCTCGACTTTTCGAAGGCCGAGGCCGGGCGCATCGAGCTCGAGCGGCGCCGATTCGATCTGTGGATCATGGTGGAAGCGATCACTCGGCTCGTGCACCTCGGCGCCAAGGCGGATGCGGTCGAGATCGAGCTGGCGATCGCGGCGGATGTCCCACGCAACATCTGGGGCGACGAGATTCGCTTGCGACAGATCCTGATGAACCTCTGCGGGAACGCTGCGAAGTTCACGACGGTTGGTCAGGTGCGAATCGCCGTGGAGCTCGACGCGGGAAGACTACGGTTCACGGTGTCGGACACCGGGTGCGGGATTTGCGCAGAGGCCTTGGAGAGCCTGTTCGAGCCGTTCACGCAGGCGGACGGATCGACCACGCGTCGTTATGGAGGTACCGGCCTTGGCCTAGCGATCTGCCAGCGGCTCGTCGATCTGATGGGCGGGGAGATCGGCGTTCGGAGCACGCTCGGCGAGGGCAGCACATTCTGGTTCGTGATTCCGTTCGAGGCGAGCGAGGACGTTGCCGATGCGTTCTTCCCGTGCTGCGAAATGGCGACCTGCATCAGTGCCGACGATGCGACACGGCTTACGATGGTCGATCACTTGCAGGCCGTCGGATTCTCGGTGGAACTGGCGGACATGGGGGCACCGTGGCGGGCCGATGCTCGGCCGAGGGTGCTGCTCTTCGATGCGGCCGCGACCGACGAGGCGCATGAGGCGAATGACCTTCCCGCGGCATGGCAGGCCGTAGTCGGGCCCCAGGATCGGCTCTTGCTCCTGCTCGGAACCAGCGCCGAATCGACGGCCATGTGGCAGGCTGCGCTGCCGAATGTGGTCTGTCTGCATCGACCGCTACTGCCCTCGGAACTCCTGGCCGCGTGCGGTCAGCTCGAGCAGCAGCCGCTCGCCGATACCGATCATCACAGCGACGTGCCGCCTGGCTATCGGGTTCTTGTCGTCGACGACAACCCGATCAACAGCCGGGTTGCGGGAGTCCTGCTCGAGCGCATGGGATGCGACGTCGCGACCGCGTCCGACGGACTGGAGGCCCTCGCGATTTTGGAGCGGCGCAGTTTCGACGCGGTGCTCATGGATTGTCAAATGCCGGAGCTGGATGGCTACGAGACCACGGCGCGCATTCGCGCTAGGCAGCGACCCGGCGAGCGCT
The DNA here is from genome assembly GCA_964434515.1 of uncultured Phycisphaerales bacterium. Classification (GTDB taxonomy): domain Bacteria; phylum Planctomycetota; class UBA1135; order UBA1135; genus CAYSWE01. The sequence goes on from CAYSWE010000207.1 coordinate 7,922, forward strand.
CGACCTACATCATTGCTCTGACGGCGCACGCGATGCCGGAGG
>CAYSWE010000208.1:0-7953 GCA_964434515.1 uncultured Phycisphaerales bacterium
GGAGCGCCGTGGCGACGTCGGTGGGCGGCACTCGACCGTGCATCTGGAGGCGTGATCCGACTTGCAGTCGGCGGGCCAGCCGCACGATCCGGGCCTCGGCGCCACCGTCCGAGCCGAGCACGTGCAGCCGCGCATGTTCGGCGTCCGCGGCGATTTGCGGCAGCGCGCGGACCACGAGATCGAGGCCTTTGCGGTAGTAGTTGCCACCGACGAAGGCGAGTGCTGGCGCGCCTTTGAGTGGCGTGCGGGCGACCTCCTCGATCGGCAGGATGCAGAGGTCGATCCGTTCCCACTCGGAACGCCCGTAGCACTCCGCGATGCTGCGTCCGGTCGCGTGTGAGTTGACGAGGCAGGCATCGAGCCGTCGGTAGGTTCGGCGTTCGATGCCGCGCAGCCACGCGTAGTAGGCCCATCGTCGCACGGGATCGGCCGCATGGCCGACGAGCCCGAGAGGATGGCGCGTGCATCGAGCCGCATAGTCGTCGTGCACGGTGCCAACTGTCTTGGTCCCCGCGCGGGAGAACGGCCACGCGTGCGCTTCTCGGGCGTCGAGAAAATGGACCGTATCGAACGCTTGTCCACGAGCGCGCAGCGCCACGCGGCGACCCAGCGACCAGAATGCACCTGGTGTGGGGTCGAGCTTCGGTGGATTGCCGAGGCTCAGCCAGCGGACGCCCGGGTAGGAGTGCGCGTCGATCTCGCTAGCCCAGGTAGCGACCGTCAGGTCGAGGCCTGCGGCCACGAGTCCCGGAAGCAGCGTGCGGACATAGGTCCCGACGCCGGAGCGGACGCGACGCACCTGTTGCGCCACGAGAAGGATGCGTTCGCGGACCATGTTGGACGTTTCGACAACGATGCACGCTTCGGTTGAACCGATGCGGGCAAGTTCTTTTCAGTCTGGGAACAGTTCCGAGTGGCGGATGTGCCGATGAGAGCAGCATGTTTCGCCTCGTTCGACCGACCGACGACGCTCGCCCCTTGCCGGCAGGGGCGTCGCACGGGCGCGGATAGGGGCGAGGATTGCTGAATCACACCACTAGATCGGACCGCTGGCTAGCTCCCGCGTGTCTGCTGCTGATCGCGCTGGTCCACGGACTCGCGCCGTTCGGTCCGATGGTTTTCGACGACGTTCATTCCGTCGTGCAGAATCCTGCGATCCGAGATCTCGCCAACATCCCGCGGTTCTTCGTCGACCCCTCGACGTTCTCTGGCACCGGGCTGCGCATGTTCCGTCCACTCGTGTCGACCACGCTCGCGATCGACTACGCGATCGGTGGCGGAGCGGCGTGGGCGTTCAAGCTCGGCAACCTCGTGCAGCACCTGCTCGTGTGCTCGATGCTCGTGGCCCTGTTGCCGATGTTGTTTCGCCGCGTCGGATGCAGCGACCACTTGGCGCGGCGCGCGTCGCTCCTCGGCGTGCTGGTGTTTGGCATGCACCCGCTGACGGTCGAAGCGGTGTGTTTGGTCTCGTCTCGCTCCGAGCTCCTCGCGGCTCTCGGCTTCGTTGTCGCTCTGCGGGGTTGGCTGCGGGAAGAGCGGCGCGAGCGAGTCTGGCGGCAGGCTGCATGGCTCGCGTTTGGCACCGCGCTCGCATGCTGCGCCAAGGAGACCGGCGTGCTCGTGCCCGTCGCGATCTTGTTGCTGGAACTGCTCGTCCCGGGCCGTCGGCAGCCCGGCGGGTGGATTTCGATCCGTCGCTGCCAACAGTTCTCGCCTGCGGCCGTCGTTGGCCTCGGCTATCTCGTTCTGCGCAAGTCCCTGTTCGGGGCCGCGACGACGACCCTGCGGGCGCTGCACACCGGCGGCGATCCTTACCATGGCGGAACGCGCGACCTTGCCACGCAGCTCGAGGGGATGACGCTGTTCTTGCCCAAGGCCGTTTTCCTATGGTTGTTCCCAAGATCGCTGAGCCTAGACCACACCGTGTTTCTGGGACTCGGCTGGCACGCGCCGTCCGTGCTCGCGGGTGCGGCGTTCGTCCTGCTCTTGCTCGGCGCAGCGTTCTTCTTTCGGCGAGCGCATCCCCTGATCGCGTTCGCGGTGTTCGGCGCGGCCAGCTTCGCGGCGCCATGGGTGTGCATTCCGCTCAACGTGCCGCTTGCAGAACACCGCCTCTATCTTCCCGTTCTCCTCGCATCCATCCCGTTGGCGGTCGGTCTCGCTCGTCTGCTGGCTGGCGCTCGAGCGCGGCTGGCGCTGCGAGCCGCGGTGGGACTCCTGCTCGCGGCGCTTGGTGCGCGGACCGCCATCCAGGGTTCGCGCTGGCTGAGCGCTGAATCCATCTGGCGCAGTACGGTGGCCGCGAACCCACGTTCGTTTCGCGGCTGGTCTGCCCTGGGCGCCGATCTCTTGGCTCACGGACGACCCTGGGACGCGGTGCGTTGTCTCGAACACAGCATCGCGCTGCACCCGCGCTACACGTCGGCACGGGAGTATCTGCTTCAGGCGCGCATTGGGCTGGCTCCGACTGCCCACGCTCCCTTTGTCGAGCGAACCGTGCGCTTGGCAGAGTCGTATGCGGAGGACGAGCCAGGCAACGCGTTTGCGCGTCTCTTTGCCGCGCGCGCTCGGCAGGCTCGCTTCGCGGCGTTCGGTGATGAGACGGACATTCGCCGCGGCGCGGCATGGGCATTGTCCACCCTTGCCATGGTCGCGCCGAAGATGCTCGTGTTCCGCACCGCGGCCGAAGTCCACCGCGCGGCCGGTCAACTCACCGAGGCGCTCGTGCTACTCGAGACCAGCGTCGAATACGGTCTGGTCGACGATGCATTGCTTATGCACACGGTCGAGATCCTCATCGACGCGGCCGAACTTTCCGAGGCTCGGGCGGCACTCACGTCGCTTCAGCGTCGCCATTCTCCGTTCGATGCGCAGCTTCTCGTGCTCCAGGCTCGGTTGCATGCGAAGGCAAATGCCGTTGGCCCGTGGCGTCGTACGGTGGCTGTCTTGGCGAGGCTCGGCTACGACGTCTCGGGATTACAGAGACCTGGATCGCAGGTGTTCGCTTCGCCGAAGTGACTCCTGCCGAGCCTGGGTGGCGCGATCTCTCGTAGGTAGTCGGCCAGTCCGCGTCGACTCAGGATCGCCGCCGCCTCGGTCCAGGGCAGAACTCGTTGGCTGCGCAGGGTCTCGAGGATGCGGACGATCGAGAGCGCCACCTCCGCTGTCTCCCCCAACTCTTCGTCGCGAGCCCACTTCATGGCGTCGAACAGCACAGCGTTGCAAACGGCGAACGGTACAGCTGGGGACCAGCCCGTCTCTTGCAGCAGATCGTTGCAGTGGCTCTGGATCAAGTGGGTCGCTCGCCCGATGAGCTTGAGGTTGCTGGGGCTGACGTTGGTCATCGTGTTGCCGACGAGTCGGCCGAGTGTGGCCATGCAGGCGGTCGAGTGCGCGTTGAGTAGGATCTTGAGAGCGACGTGCTGCCGGACCGCAAGAGGGTCGCTCGGCGTATGCAGAGTCAGGGCCACCAGCAGGTCGTCAGTTGCAGGCTCCAGTTTCGTTGCGGGGGTTGGGCTGACGTGGACGAACACGAGGTCCGCGCCGTGATCGCGAGCCTGCGCGACGAAACGCGCCGGACTCGAAGTGGGGTCCGTCAGGAGGGTCGCTTCGTCGGCCAGGAGGACCACGACCGCGAGGTCACCCGAGGTGAGTTGCTGCAGCGCCGGGCCCCCGAGCGAGAAGTCGTAGTTTGCTTCTTGGTCCTGCCCGGCCTGGTCGAGGCTGGACAGCGCGGCACGCCGCAGATACTCGTCTTGGACACCCGCGCGCAAGGGCGGGCCATAGAACTCCTGCACGAGTCCACGAAACGGTCGGCCGAGGAAGTTGCTCCACGCAGCGCGCTGGCTTTCGCCCTGGGTGCAGACCCGTACCCACGATCGCGGTTTGGCCTCGCCGACCTGGTCCAGGGGGAAGAGGCGAAAGGTCGGGCTTCGTTCCGTGCAGTCGGTAAACACCGTGACCAGCGCGCGATTGGCGAAATAGCTCGTGTGCTGTCCGGCCCGATAACAAGCTCCTTCCTTCTTCGTAAACGCAGCTACGCTCGTGGTGCTACGCTCGACGGCAGCTCTCAGTTTTCCAAAGTCCGCCAGGCGCTCGGCGATCGTGTGGCCGGGAGCGAAGCCGAGGGTTGCCCTCTCGTCGGGCGTCAGACGCGCGGCGAGGACACGGTCCAACGCGTCTTCCAGCACGAGTCCCAGAACGAACGTCTCGATCGTCGTTGCCTGCATCCGCGTTGACCCGGCGAGTGCCTGCGGTCCGGTGGCGAGGCAGATCTTCGTGATCCCCACTTCGTCAAGCACGCGTCGGCTGCGCTCGAAGGGCCTCAGCCTTTCATCGGGGTTGTTGTAGAGAAAAAACAGGCGGTCTCGGGCGAGTTCCGCCGCGTCCTCCGCATACTGCGCGCGGGCGGCGAGAATGGTCCCGATGACCGACGAGGTCTCTCCGCCCTCCGTTACGCAAAACACGACGTCCCCGGCCTGGATACCATGGTCCTGCAGCTGGAGCTGCCCCAGGAGCTGGAGGTCTTCGAACCCTTCGAGCGACGCGACCAAGGCACGGTCCGCGCCGGTCATTTCGCCGACGAGTCGCTCCTCCGGCGCGTTGCCAAACAAGTCTGCCAGCTTGGGCCAGGACGGAGAACTGCGGAGTTTGGCAAAGAAGGGCCGCCAGAAACTGGACTCGACTTGCTTCGCCAGACGTCCCGTGGCGCCGCACCCATACACGTAGATCCGTCGGCCCTCGAGAATGGCCTGCTGCACGGCCGACACTGCGCGCTGCAGGTCTTCGGGAGCAGCGGCGAGTTTGTCCAACCGCCGTTCGATGTCGGCGTCCACCGACAGGATCTGTGCAAGAGCACGCCCCACGTCACCCTGCGCGACATACGACAGGTCCCACGTCGCTCGATGCCGTTCCTCCGTCAGCAGGCTGAAGAGGTGGAACTCCCCCTTGTTCTGGACGTAGTCCAAGGACTCGGCCGAAGGGCCGAAGAAACGTGTCGTAGTCAATTCTTCGGCCAAGAATGCCCGGGTCCCTTGCTTATCCGCAGTGCGCCTTGAGGAGTTGGCCCAGCGTCCGGCGGACGCTCGAGTTGGCCTCGTTCTCGAACTGCTTGCGCAGCCAACCGCACTCGTCGCCGCCACCGAGTTCCATAACGGCTCGAGCCAGTTTTTGTCGCAGCATGGGGTTTTGCTCGTTCGAACTGCGTGGGTGTGAGAACAGCTTCTTCAGCGGCTTGATTGCGATCTTGTTCTTGGCCTCGATGAGTCCGGTGACGACCTGCTGCAACGTTGCGATGTCGTGCCCTTCGGTGTTGAGGACGACCAACAACACATCGACTTTGGCATTGTCGCTCGAGCGGAGATAGAGCGAGATCAGGTTGTAAAACCCGGGGTATGGGTGGCGCTCGATGATCGGATTGTCGCTGCCGGGAGTCGGTAGTGTGTGGCGAACCCCTTTGTAAGTCTCATTCAGGATGACGCTCCGCAGCTTGGCGCCAGCGAGCGTCGGGTCCAACTCGATCAGCAGTTGCCCTGCCTTCGTGCGGATCTGGGAGGCGCGCGCCGGTGTGGTCAGCTGGCTCACGAGGAGTTGCTTGGCGCGCACCGGGTCGAGCTTGACGAGCACACTCAGAAGGCGCTTGCGAAACTGTGTCTTCGCGTGATCGGACTCGACCTCGAAGAAGGCGCGCTCGACCGCGTCATAGGCGGACGGGCCCAGGCTCCGCAGCGCCCGCACGCCGAGTTGCATTTGGCGTTCGATGACGGGCTTCTCGACGATGCTTCCGCCGAATTGTTCGTCTTGCCCTGACCAGAAGCGGACGTGCTCGAGGATCGCATCTACCGGCTTGCCGGTGGGATCGTCCCGGAAGTGGAGCAACGCCATCGAATCCTCGATGCGGTCGAGCCGCTTCGCGACGTCTGCCAACGTCTTCTGTTGGTCGCGGATCGCTGGCATCAGACTCTGCTGGATCAAGAGCCCGAGCCCGACGAAGACGCCGAGGAACACGAGGTAGATCAGGATCGAAGTCGACTTGCTCATGAGTTTGGTGTGGTCCGCTGGTGTGTCTTGTTGCAACCGGTGTACGCTCGAATGTGCACCCGGTCCAGTCCCCGCGCGCGACTCTGCACGATCCACGTTTGGAATCGCGCAGTGGTAGCCAGTTTTGGCGGTGGCGTCCGCCGCATGGACCAGGTTGGAGCAAGTCCCGTTCCCCAGGGGCCGCCTGCCGTTACTTCAGCCGCGGACCTGCGTATCCCTTCGTGCGAGTGTGTCACGGTCCCCAGGCATGCTTCGGTCGCCTGACGAGGAGTGTGCGCGATGGCCACCAGCGTTCGCGGGGAGTGTCGATCTGTCGGCTTGTTGGTTCTCTTGGCCGCCGCCGGGTGTGACTCGGGTTCGCCTTCCGCCGTCGCGCGGGCGCCTTGCGCGAAGGGCCAGCAGGACAGCCTCTGTGTTACGCAGTGCAATCTCGGTTGCTCATCGGCGGCCACCTGCAGTCTCAGCGAGATCGCCGTCAATCAGACGCTCGTGTTCGACTTCAACCTCGAGATCAACAGGGACACGGTGAACACGAACTCCTTTCGTTTGCGCACCGCGTCGGGGGATGAGCCGCAGGGGAGCTTCTTCGTCCAGGGTTCGACCGTCTTCTTCTATCCCGAGGCTCGGCCGATCGGCAACAAGACGTTCTTTGGCTTCGAATCCGGCGAGACCTACACGCTGACGATTCCGTCTCGCGCCGAGGCTCTCCACGTGATCGAGTCCACTGCCGGTGACAGCTTGGCTTCGACGTTCCACTGTCGGCTGTCGGTCACGCGCGGCATCATCGACATCGATGGACGGCCGCCGTCCGCCATCCTGCGTTTGCCCGCGGTGACGAGTGCCTGCGTCGCGCGCGACACCGTCGTGTTACTCGAGTTCTCGGAGATTGTCGACCCGGCGACGTTGGCGTCCACGGGGAAAGGGGCCGGAGTTACGTTTGCGTTGGCCCAGACCTCGGCGAACGGCAACTGCTTGCCCCAGGCCATTCCGATCTCGGGCCGACGCCGGGTCAGCGTCAACAAGGCGACTCAGCGAACCCGACTTCGGTTCGAGCCGCCGTTTCTGCTGCCGAACAACGTTTGTGTCGTCGTGCAGGTCACCGACCGGGTGCGCGACGTGTCGGGCCGGCGCGCCAAGCCGGCGACGTTTTTGTTTCGGACCTGTCCGGGAGACGGGAGTGAGCGGGTGATCGAAGAGGACTTCGCGGACGTCGCGCGCGCCGACAAGCGGGCGAACGGCGCCAAGTGGCGCAGCAGCGGAGTCGTTCGGCCCGTCGTTGGCGGTTCGGGTGTGCTCGGGGCGTTCGCAGCGCGCGCCGGTGGGCGTGATACCGGCGTCGATGACACGGATGGCCGCCGGATTTACGAGTGGAACACCGACCACACCGTGATCCCTGCCTCGCGCACGATCTCGGGTCAGGCCGTTGTCGTCACGAACGGCGTGTTCGAGTTTGCTTCGTTCGAGATCCAAGAGACTGAGCACGTTCGGTTCGTGGGCAAGAGCCTGCCGGAGATCCGTGTCGCCGGACGGATGGAGATCGCCGGCACGTTGAGCGTCTCCGGCCAGAACGCAGTCAAGCTTCAGGGAGCAAACTCCGAGCCGCCGAAGAATGGTCAGCCCGGGTTCGCGCCGGGCATTGGCGGCGGTCGCGGTGGCCGCGGCGGAGACAGTCCACAACGACTCGCGCCGCGCCACATCGACGGCACGGCCGGCGAGGCCGTGCGGCTACCGAGCGGTCATCCTCTGGCTGCCAGCGCACCGGGGACGGCCGGGCCTTTGGGCAGGGCGTATCCCTCCACCGGCAAAAATCAGGACCTCGTGTTCTCGGCGTACGGCGGGAGTGTTTGTCAGATGGCGGCCGCGGGTGGTGGGGGTGGCGGCTTGGCGACGGCTGGCGGTCGCGGGAAGACGGCT
>CAYSWE010000209.1:0-5847 GCA_964434515.1 uncultured Phycisphaerales bacterium
TAGTTCACTACAACTTGCCTATGATTATTGTGTTTCTACTAGCCATGGGATTTATGAATGTCACAAAGGATGCTAGTTTCAATGCCTCAGTGGAACGCATCACAAACAGCGACACGGACAGACATGACATGACCTCCGAGTACACATTTTTAACAAACCTAGCCAAATCCACTGGCATGCTGATTCCAGTAACAATTATCCTTATAACTACAAACGATATTAGCAACACTGTGTTTGTCAGGATAGTACTATTTATCACTGGAGTGATGCCATTAATAACACTGACCTTTCTTGCGAAAACGTCAATATTTTCACAAGATCCAGGCGTAGCAGAACGCTATGCAAAAGGAGTACAGATAGAAGTGCCAACAGATCAGCACGACGTAGATCGCCAAGACAATGCCGATCCCGAGACTCACGCCGCGGAACTTCTTCACGAGCACTAGGTAGGCGGCGCATAGGCCGATGCCAACGGTCTTGGCTACGAGGAACGCCCACGGGCCAATCCGCAGCAGCGCGAACGCCACGGGGTTGACCTCTTGGCCGCCGACGCCAAGAAAGAACATCGTGAAGTAGGCGTCGAGCATGTTGAGCAGAAGGATCAGCGTGACGAAGAAGAACACGCCTTGACCGAACCGGTCGACGAAGATGTTCTGCCGTTCCATGCTTCGCCGGCCACGCTCGCGGCGTCCACCAAAGAAGGTATAGCGGCCCAGCATTTTCGTGGGTGCGGCGCGCCGGTCGGAACGTGCGCGCCGCTCGGTTGGCATCGCTGCGGGTTGGACAGTCAGGGTCTCTTGCATAGGTCCTCCGGGCAAGTCTACCGCGACGGTCGCGCCGGCGCTGCCGCGAGCACAGCAGCGGCTGCGAAGGCTCGATACCAGCGGCTCCTAGGCCAGTGGCTACTGGCCGACCGCGGCGCGCAACTTTGCAAGCGAAGCATGACGTGCGTCGATTCGCGTCGCGACGTCGAGCGCGGCGCGAGCGGCCTCGCGATCGCCGAGCCGTAGCCACGACCGACACAGGTAGCGCGCGGCCTGCCCCAGGCGCGGATCGCGCTCGAGCGCCTCCTCGAAGGCGAAGGCGGCTGCGCCGAACTTCTTGCGACGATACTGCAAGCGGCCCAGAGTGAGCGCTGCTCGCGCGCTGCGAGGAAACAAGCGAACCGCGCGCGAGAGCACGTCTTCCGCCCGTTGGTAGCGTCCGGTCTCGAACAAAACGCGGCCGTAGTTGACCCGGGCCTTGGCGTAGTTCGGTCGATCCTTGACCAAGGCTCTGAGACGCGCCAAGGCAAGCTTCTTCTCGCCGGCATTCTCATGAGCCAAGGCTCGCAAGAGCGCCGCGCGTGCATTCGCCGGCTCCGCTGCCGCCACCTGCGCGAAGGCACGCCGTCCGTCCGACACGATCCAGGCCTGACGCAACCAGAGCGGCACCAGCAGCAGTGGAATCACCCAGCAGAACCAGCGAGTTCGCATCCGGGCCGGCATCGCCAACAGGGCGAACAGCGTGAAACCGGGCAACAGCGCGTACGCGTAACGACCGGCGATCGCCTCACCGTGTGGAACCCACTGCGAAAACGGGAGAAACGCGACCAACACCCACACCAGACCACGAGCAGCCTGCCCGCGACGAACGCCTGCCCAAACGAGCAACGTTAGGACGAGCGGTAGCGCGACCACGAACGGTCCTGCCGATGGAACGCCGTCGCTCATGACCCGCGGCGCTTCGACCAGCCCAAGCATCGCCGCGAAGTGACCGAACACATCGAGGGATGTCAGCGTGAGCGCCGCGAAACTCTGCGTTCCCCAGTGTGCGGCGCGCGGCAATACGCCACCGAGCACCGCCCAGCGAACGGCGAGCCAGGCGAGGACCACCAACACCCCGATCGGCAACCAGCGCCTTCGGTCCTCCCGGTCGAGAAGGAGCGCCAAGACGAACACGAACAGCACGCCGTCCTCGCGCGCGTGCGCCGCCAAGAAGATGAGCACTGCGGCCAGCACGAACCGGCGAGCTCGCGCCGCCAGCATCGCTGCGCCACCGAGGGCAAGCATCAAGGCGCTCGTGCGCCCGACGAGCCAGGCCGCTTGCTCGGCCGACGTCGGATGGAAATAGAGCAGTGCGAAGGCCGGCCAGAACGCCCCCGGACAAAACGCTTGGATGCCGGCAGCCAGCAGCAGCACCGCGACCCCGTGCCACAGCAGACTGCTCGCATGCAACCAATAGGGTGCATCGCCAAAGACGCTGACGTCGAACGCCAACGACAAGGACAGGATGGGCCGGTAGATTCCTGCGCCGCCGAACTGCGCCCAGTAATCCTGGGTGAGAATGCGGCGCAGGTCGAAGTCGCGAACCGCAGGATTCTGAAAGAGCGCCTCGCGGTCGTCCCACGAGTAACCCATGTCGAGCAGCCAAGGCAACAACGCGGCCGAAAGCGCGATACCAACCAGCAGGATGCAGACGGAGCGACGGCTCAGCGCGCCGGCCGTCAGGCGATCAGCCGCCGAGGTTGACAAATACGCCGCCGTTCTGCGAGGCCAAGCGCTTCATGAAGCTGGCGTCGAACTCGCCGATCGAAATCGTATGAATCACGACGCCGCGGACCTCGTTGATCTTCTTGACCTCGCGCAGAATATCGTCGGTGTCGGTGAACTTGCCAATCGACGGCCGTCCGTCGGTCAAAAAGTAGATCGTGTCGAGCTTGGGCGGCTTCTTGTCGCCCCGACCCGTGATGACCAAGCCCTTAGCCGGATCCAGATCAAACGCCGTCATCAACGCCGCGTAAGTGTTGGTCTTGCCCGAGTCATCCTCGGTCGACACGCCGAAGCCACCGGCCTTGACCACGCCGAGAGGCTCGAGCCGCTTGGTCCACGACAGCGCCGACGTCTTGTTGAGAATCGTCCCCTTGGTCAACCACCGCTTCCACGGCTTGACCTTCTTCGCAAAAGCAACGACGTTGAAGTAGGTCGTGCCATCGAGGCTGTTGATCGTGTTGAGGAGTTCGGTGCGCACGATGTCGATCTTGCGAAACGACGGATAACCGCCATCGCGAAACTTCTTGCGCTCAGTCACCAGGTCGTCCATCGACGCGCTCACGTCGATGATGAAGATCACTCGCGTGGAGGTCGTCGGGATTCCTGCAAACGCCGTCCCTTTCTTGCCTGGCTTGTACTGCTTGTTGGCCTTGGCCCGCGCCGCCTTGGCCTTGGCCACCTCAGCATCCGTTGGCAGGCGAAAGTTGGGCAGCCCGGTGAGCATCTTCCACTGCGACTTCCACATCTTGTAGTCGGTGCCGAAGTCACGCGTGGTCACGAGAAAGAGCGCATCCGACGCGTCCTTCTGAAGGCGGCCGTCCTTCTTGAGGAACTCGATTAGGGGCAGGACCGCGGAACGCGGACGGAGTCGGCCGACGCACGAAATGGCCGCAGCCTGCACCTGCCAAACGCGATCGTCGAGCCTGGCAACGACCTTGTCGCCGAGCTTCTTGAGCCCGGTCTGCTCGATCGCCCGCAGGGCACTCACGCGCACCTCGTAGGCCGGGTCCTTGAGCAACGCCTCGAGGATAGGCTCGTAGCCCTCCGCCCCAAGGCGCCCGAGAGCCTTGGCGATCTGGAACTTCTCGGGAACGCTGAGCCGCGTGGCCTCCGCTTCCCAGATCTGGGCAATCGCCTTCTTGAGCTTGGGCTGTCCGGCCTCGGAGATCACGTCGATCAACCCGGCTCGCATATCGCGGTTCGGCATCTCGACAAGTTCTTCGAGCACCGCATCAAAGGTTTCCGCCTCGCGGTAGCCGCTCAGCACCTTCCGCGCCGCCATGCGGACCTCGCGCGCTTTGTAGTTGAGTAGAGGCGTCAACGCATGCACGGCCTCCGGACAATCCGCCTCGTCCAACGCCAACACCGCCTCGACCTTCTGGGCCAGCTGCTTGTACTTGCGAAAGAAGCGTTGGAACTCACGAACCGCGTCGACGCGCTTGGCGTGGATCGTTGTCGCCGGCTGACAAAGGACCGGCGCAGCCGAGAGCGCGGCCGAAAGAACAATGGCAAGCGTCCGTAGACAAATAGGCATCAGCGTCCAAGTGCAAAACGGAAAGGAGGGCGGGCCAGCTCCTATCCTACCCGACATCGCCTGCGAACTTGACCCGGAAGCCGAGCGGGGATAGAGAGTGGCACAGAGGTGCAGCGTCGATGACAGATCTCCCCCAGCGCCAACGCTGTTACCGCTGTCTGCGGCCGACAAAGCTCTGCTATTGTCCGGAGCTGCCGACCGTGGACACAACGACGCGCATCGTGATCCTGCAGCATCCGCATGAGCGCACGCATCCATTCGGTACGGCCCGGCTCGCCAACCTGTGCATGCCCAACACCAGCCTCCACGTGCCCTGGTCCGGCCTCACTGGCACACTGACCACTCGACTGGATGTGCCGCCAGATGTTGCCGTACTGTATCCGCGAGCCAACGCCATCGAGCTCGACTCGCTGCCACACGACCGATGGCCGTCCACCTTGATCGTGATCGACGGGACCTGGGCCCACGCCAAGCGGCTGCATCGCGAGAACGCTTGGCTCCACGACAAGCTGCACATCCGCCTGCAACCAGCCGCGCCAAGCCGCTACCGGATCCGAAAGGAACCACGCCCCGACTACATCTCGACGATCGAGGCCATCGTCGGAGCGCTGCGCATCCTCGAACCCGAGACGCCGGGGCTCGACCAACTGCTGCGGGCCTTCGACCAGATGATCGACCTCCAACTCGCGCAAGTCAAAAGGACGCCCAAGGCGCTCCGCCGCCGGCAGTCGCCCCAACACACATCCCGTGCGATCTCCGCGTCGCTGGCCGACCCAGCACTCGTCATCGTGCATGCAGAAGTGTGCCTTCCGGGCGGCGATCGGTGCGCACAGCACGAACTCGTGCACTGGGTCGCCGCGCGCATCGGCGACGGCGAAACGTTCGAGGCATTCCTGCGCCCCGCAGCCTCGCTACCGACGGCACAACACCTGCGCCATGTCGGACTCGACGCTCGGCTGCTGCGCGACGGCGAGACCGTCGACGCCGCCGCCGTCCGCTTCGCGAGGTTCCTCGGAAGCGGTACGCCGATCGCGGCCTGGACCCAGTCGATCCTGTCGTGGGGTCGCCAGCTGCTGCCAGCCGGGGGCGCGCAAACGTTGCTCAAGACTTGCTACTGCAACACTAGCCAGAGCCATGCCGGGCATCTTGAGACGATCCTCGCGCGTGAAGGCTTGTTGCCCTTCCAAAACACCTGCCAAGGCCGCGGCGGTCGACGGCTGGCCAGTACCATGGCGATCGCGCGCTGGCTACGCGACCGTCTCCATGAACCGCCGCCCCACGCGACCGAGTTCGGCTCGGCTATCGCTTCGAACCCGGGATCGCGGGAATCCTCGAGCGGACCTTGCGCTTGAGTTCCGCCGCTCGCTGACTCGGTGTCGGCCCCAGATTCACGCGCACGGCGCCTGCCGCAGTCTCTTCCTCGCCCGGCTTCTCGAGCTCGGGGACCCTGGATTTCGGCAGGTCCGCGGTCGGAATGCTATCGTCACTCCAATCCTCTTCTTCGCGGCCGAGTTGGATGACGGCTGCCTGCTTTTTCGACACCTCGAGCACCGACTCGCGCGGCACGATGATCTGCAACTGGCCGGTCTGGATGGTCACGACATCGGGCAGATCCTCGAGGATGCGTCCCCAGATCTTGTTCTGATTCTTGAGCTGCACGTAGCCGTCCGGGCCCTGCTTGAGCACGGCTGCCTCGGCGTCAGCGAGCGGTATCAGCTTCTCGAGTTGGCCTGGCACGAACGTGATCTCAGACTGACCGTCGAGCGCCAGGATCAGCTCGTC
>CAYSWE010000209.1:5857-7946 GCA_964434515.1 uncultured Phycisphaerales bacterium
GTCGACGATTTTCTGGACGCGACCAACGAAGAATTGGCCGTTGTTCAGTTGCGCGAACGCCTGCGTTCCCCGCACGAGTCCTGAGCCGAGTTCCGTCAAGGGCGTCGCCTTCTTGCGAGAAACCACAGGCTCCGTCACGGTCCGTGGCCGCGATACCGGATCCGTTTCGGTGACGTGCGCCACGGGCTCCGACGGCTGGCCCCGTGTTGGCCCCGTGTTCTTTGGTCCGGTCTTCGGTGCGCCGGTCGGCGGGTTCTTGGTCTCGTGACGGGGCCGTCGCGGCTCATCGGGGAGCTTCGCAACGCGCGGCTCGGTGGACGTGGGACGCTTCGCCAGAGCAGCGCGACGTCGCCGCGCCAGCACGGCCTTCGCAATGCCACCCATCGCCTTGCCCGCCCACGACAGGTTGCCCATAAGGCTCTCGAAGCGCCGCTTGGACAACTCGCTCGGCTGGTTCAGATGCGACGGATCGGTGCCACCACCGGCGGCGACCTTGGGGCCAACGCCGACGGATCCGGTCTTCGGCGCTCCCGTTTTTGGACCGGTTCCGCCTAACGCAACACGCGGCCGCTCCGGATCCACGAGTCCGGGGATCGTCATTGTGGTCGAGACCCGCGGGCGAGGCACGGTCGTGACCTCCATCGCAACCCGCTTGCCAGTCTTGAGGCCCATGTAGCCACGCAGCTTCTGTGCGAGCGGGAGATCCGGCCGCGCGCTCACGAAGGCGACCACGCCGATGATCAGCACACAGGCCGCCATCGCCGCGCCCATCAACTGGCGGCTCAGGCCAGCACGGCGTCGTTGGCCGATCACCGTGGCGACGGCCGGACCAGCCTCGTAGTCCCGGACCATCGGTTCGAGCTCGCGGAAGTCTTGCTCCGGCGCAGCCCGCGCAGGCATGAAGTCCTCCGGCGTGGCTTGCGCCTGAGGTTCGCCGTAGATCGGGTCGAAGTCGTCCTCTTCTTCGATCTCGTCTTCGTAGTCGTCGACGTAGCGAGCGCCGCCGTCCTCGGAATCCGTCCGTGCATCGGCTTCACCACCGGGGATCGCTGGCACAGCGGCACTCATGAGGCCACTATCGCGATCGACCAGCATGAAGTCGTCCTCCACGGACGACCATGCACCGCTGTCCTGCATGAACTGTGGCGGCTCCGGCTCGAGATCGCCGCCGAGCGCAGGCTCGCTTGCTTCGTCCCGCGCCAACTGTCCTGCGGCCCACGCGGCCTGCTCCGTTCCGGACGGCTCGAACTCGTCTGGCTCGTCCTCCTGGAACCCCGGCTCTGCAGATACCGGTTCCGCGATCTCGTCCGACAGAGGTTCGTCCTCGAGGAACGAGCCGGGCCCGGAGAGACTCGACGCTTCCTCTTCCGCAGCCGACGCGAAAGCCATCGTGTCCTCGACGATCAGGAAGTCGTCCGGGGCATGTTCAGGCTCCGCCGACGCACTAGCCTCCCCTGGCTCCCCTGCGTCTTGAGCCTCGTTCGCCGCAGCGAGCAGAGGCTCAGCATCGGTCTCGAGATCGGCGAACATGTCGTCATCGAGGGAGTCGTCGAGGTGCGACGATGCAAACGCCGGGTCGCCCACTTCGGTCTCGGCGAAGTCCGCGAATGCATCCGCCGCCAGGCCGTCGATGTCCGGTGCCTCGTCGCTGAGGAACTCATCGCCACTCGCTTCTAGCGACTCTTCCCGAACCAGCTCGAGATCGGAATCGGCGTCGGTCTCATAGGCCTCTTCGCCGATGCTCTCGCCTTCGAAGCTGATGACGGACGCCGCGTCGAGCGCCTGCGACTCGAACACCGACGACGTGCTTGTATCGAGGTCCTCGAACATGTCGTCATCGGAATCGTCGCCGGATCCCAGATCGGCACTGCGGAGCTCCCCATCCTCGACGGCGTCCGACGGGTCCTCACGCTCACCGCTCCAGTGCCCCGCGGACTCCAACTCCACGGCACCGGCCCCGGAGCGCACGGACAGAACGTCCCGATCGGGTGCGAGGTCGGCGTGCTCCTCCGATGCGCCGTGCTCATCGTCCGCGACAAAGTCTTCCCCCAGAGGGTGGTAATTTTCGGAAAAATCTCGGAAAAGCTAT
>CAYSWE010000210.1:0-4858 GCA_964434515.1 uncultured Phycisphaerales bacterium
GACCCCCGCCCCAAAGACGCCCGGGCGGCATCGACGTCACCAGCGACGAGCCGGACATGAGCACACAACCCGCTCCGACCTCCACCCCCGGGAACAGCACCGCGCCAATGCCAATCTGCGAGCGATCGCCGATGCGCACGGGGGCAAAGCGATTTGGGTAGCCCTCGAGCACGCTTGCACCAAACGAGTGTGTCATGATCACAGCGCCGCGTGAGATGACGACCTCGTCGCCGAGCACCAAGGGGCGGCACGGATTCAGGTGCGCGTGCTCGCCAACAAAGCCGTGTGCGCCGACAACGATCTCCGCTTCCGGGTCCAGGGCCCCGCCGCCACCGATCTCGACGTCCGCGGCGAAGAACGCATTCTCGCCAAACGAGGCCCGACTGCAGCGGAGCTTGCACCGCGGCCCAAACTGGACGAGACGATGGGCGGTCAGTTGCTTCGCCTCGAAGCAACAGTCCGTGCCAATCCGCACGTCGTCTTCGAGCACCAACTGATCGACGATGAGGATCGCACCTTCCGCAATCGTGACTCGCGCACCAATGTTGGCGCCGTGCTGACGGTAGAGGGCGACCTTGAACGCGGAATCGAGCCGAGCGAACGCGCTCCGGTTCGCACGCAGGTGTGCCAGGAAGCTCGCCTGTACCTGTCCGTCGCCGTTGTTCGCGACTGCGGCCACGTCACCGGCTGACGACATGGCGCTGACAGCCGCCTCGACATCCCCCATGCGAACCATGCCGTCCGGCCCGGTTCCGGTCACGGTCTCGAGATCGACGCCAAGCTCTTCCGCTCGCCGCCGCGCGGCCGGTGCAGCCGAGACTCGAGGCGCCTCGGCCGGCGCGCCGACCTCCGACTCCGGGGTTGGCTCGGCGGAGGCGGCGACCGGCGAGGCTTCCCCGCAGATCAGCGCCGTCTCGTTGGCGAGCACGAGTTCGGCGATCGCCTCGGTGTCGAGTTTCGTACCCACGGGTCCCCAAGCCGCCAGCGGTGCACCCACGGCGACGCGTTCACCACTGTGTGCCAATCGCCGCACGACGACGCCTGCGCTCTCGGCCTCGACCTCGAACGTGGCCTTCAACGTCTCGAGTACAACGAGGGCCTCGCCCTTGGCAAAGGGCTCATCGTCGGCGACGAGCCACTCGACCACGACCACGTCTCGCT
The DNA here is from genome assembly GCA_964434515.1 of uncultured Phycisphaerales bacterium. Classification (GTDB taxonomy): domain Bacteria; phylum Planctomycetota; class UBA1135; order UBA1135; genus CAYSWE01. The sequence continues at coordinate 1,162 of CAYSWE010000210.1, forward strand.
CAGCGGTGCCCAAATACGGGACGGTCAGAAGCTGCACAAATCCCTCCCTCGACCTCCTACAGGCATCCTTCGTTATCGGCAGGGGTCCGTCGAGGGAAGAGAAAAGGTAGTCCGCGAGGCCATCAATTCCGTAGCACGAGCGGAACGGGGTTGCTGACGAACGACACTCCCCGAGCTCCGAGTACGAGAAAAGCGTGGTCCAGGCGCCGACCCACGAGGAAACGCGGCAAGACGGACAGCGCCGCGATCCGAGCCTCGGCGTGGCCGCGCGGTCCAAGCAAGCCGACCGAACCTTGCAGCATGAGCGAGTTGGGGAACGCTAGGGTGAACCGCCAATAAGCATCCGGGTTGAGCGGCAGCGTGCCAGGGCCAAGCCGAATCCCCGGTCGAATCCCGGACAACGAACCCAGCAAGAAGTAGATGCGCCCGCGCTGCGCGATCCCGGCGTCGAGGCTCAGGCGTTGGATGCCATTGCCCCGCATCGAAGCCCAGTGCGTATCGGCAGCAAGCGACTGGCGCCGCCCGGTGAACACCAATGCGCTGCCCGAGTCGGCGCCGCCGGAATCGCTGAACGGCGCGCCAAAGATGAGATCCCCGACGCCGTCCTGGTCCACATCGCCGGCAGCCGCCACGGCGGTCCCAAGACCATCGCCCGGCCTGCGGCCATTCCAGAGTCGAATCAAGACGCCATCGCGTCCCGAGTAGACGCGCGCGGCGCCACTGTCCTTGCCCTGGTTGCTTTCGCGACTGGCCCCCACCAGCACGTCCGGGGTGCCGTCGCCATCCACGTCGCCGGCCGGCGCCAGCGCGGCTCCAAACTCGTCGTGCGGACTGCCACCGTCCCAATGAAACACCACCTTGCCGTTCGCCCCGGAGTAGACGCGCACGCTGCCGGCCTGCTGACCGCCGTCATCATCATGGAACGCTGCGACAGCAAAGTCAGCGACACCGTCGCGGGTCACGTCGCCGATCCCAGCGACGGCGTTGCCGAAGGCGTCGCCCTGCGAGTTGCCGCGAATCGCATAGAGCACGCGCTTCGTTCGTCCGGAGACCACCACGATCCGCCCGGCATCACGCGCTCGTGAGTCCGAAAGATACGCAGCAATGAGCAGGTCAGCATGACCATCACGATCGAGATCACCAACGCCCGCGACGGCGTTGCCGAGGTTATCGCCCGCAGCCCACCCGTCCATCCGCCAAAGCTGTGCGCCGTTGCGGCCGGAAAAAAGACGCGCATGGCCCGAGCTCGTCCCCCGATTGTCGTCCGCTGGCGCGCCCACGAGCACGTCGGCTCGACCATCACGGTCCACGTCGCCGACGCCGGCGACGGAAAAACCAAACCGATCCCCCAAGGAGTCACCGCGCCATGTGTAGAGCACACGCCCGTCACGACCGGAGAACACGCGGACGACTCCCGGACCATCGTCAGGCGAAGCCACGGCGTAGTCGGCATTGCCGTCCGCGTTGAGGTCGCCAACGCCGGCCACCGTGAAGCCAAAGCTCCCGCCTGACGTCGCACCCTGAAGCCGCCGCAGCTGGCGCCCATCCCGCCCTGAGTAGACGACGGCTGCACCAGCGTCGCGACCGCCCACGTCGTCACCAGGCGCACCAACCAGCAGGTCGGGAACCCCATCGCGATTGGTATCACCAACGCCGGCGACGGCCAGCCCAAAGCTGTCACGGGCGCGCGCCTCCTGGAACACGAAGCGCCGGTGCTGCTGGGCCACGGAGGTAGACACAAGAAGTAAGATTGTGACGAACCGGAGTGCGTGCATCGGTTGGACCTCGGGGTACGACGCTTCAGGCAGATCTACCCTGGCAAACCTGCACGGTGCGCATCATGGCACGAAGCTGGCAATGTTGCGATAGCCGCCTTGGCAACGAGAAAACACGACGCCACGCCGCGTCAATACTCGGTCAAGAGGCGCAAGGCCGCCCGTTCGACCTGTGCCGCGTTCGGCATCACATGCTCCTCGAGGTTCGGCGACGACGGGAACGGCACGTGCGCCCCCCCCACCTTGACGATGGGCGCCACAAGCCAGGCAAACACGTCCGGCAAGATGTCGGCGATGACGCGGTCACACACGCCCCCGACGGTCGTCGCCTCCTGGACAAAGACACAGCGGCCGGTCTTCTTCACCGACGCGATGCACAGGCTCCGATCGAACGGCTGCAGACTGCGCAAATCAACGATCTCGATGCTATGCCCTGCGGCCTCGAGAGCCGCCGCGGCCTCGCGGCAAAGCGTCAGACAGAGCCCATAAGTCAAGAGCGTGAGGTCCGCGCCGACCCGATCGGTGCGCGCCTTTCCGAGCGGAACGAGATAGTCTCCGGCCGGCATGGCTCCGTTTGTCGGGTAGAGCAGCTTGTGCTCGAGGAACAGCGTCGGGGCATTCGTGCGGATGCAGGTGCGCAAGAGTCCCGCGGCGTCCTCGACGGTCGCCGGAAACACGACGTTGAGCCCCGGCACATGGACGAACCACGCCTCGAGACTCTGCGAGTGCGTCGCGCCGTAACCGCGGCGTCGCCCGACGGGCATGCGCAGCGTGAACGGGACTTCGACCTGCCCCGCATACATATAACGCAGCTTGGCCGCGTGATTTGCCAGCGCGTCCATCGCACAAGCCACGAAGTCGCCAAACATCAACTCGACCACCGGCCGCAAGCCACCCACGGCGGCGCCGACGCCGAGTCCGGTGAACGTGTTCTCAGAGATCGGGGTCTCCCGAATCCGCGTCTCACCGAACTCTTCCAAGAGTCCACGCGACACGCCAAACGCGCCGCCGTACGTTCCGATGTCCTCACCCACCAGGAGCACAGCCTCGTCGCGCAGCATCTCGCCGCGCAAGACCTCGCGAATGGCCTCGGTGAACGTCGTCTCCGCACCGACCTCGACGCGCATCGGCGCGGCGTCCGCCGGCGGCACCGGCAAGTCCATGTCGCCGAGCGCCACCATCGGCCCACCGGGCGCGCTGGCGTTCAAGAACTCGAGAGCCGCGCCAAGCTCGCGCTCGACCGATTCGCGCGCTTCGGCCAGATCCTCCGGCACGAGGCCCGCGCGCTGTGCCAGCACATCGAGCGGATCGCGCTCCTTCCAGCGCTTCTCTTCCTCCCGCGTGCGGTAGACCCGGGCATCGCTCTTGGAGTGACCCGACTGGCGATAGGTGAGGAACTCGACGAAGCACGGCCCGTCACCGGCGCGCGCCCGTGCGAGCAAGGGCTCCATCACGGCAGCGACGCCGAGCACATCGTTGCCGTCCACCGGCCCCACGACGGTCAGGCCGCGATAGCGCGACGCCCAATCGGCAAACGAAGCACACGCCGAGGTCCGCTCGACCGGGGTCGACATCGAATAGAGATTGTTCTCCAGCACGAACACGACCGGCAACTGCCACAGCGAGGCGAGGTTGAGCGTCTCGTGGAAATTGCCGGTGTCCGCCGCACCGTCGCCACTGTACGACACGACGCAGCGCCCGGTCGCACGCAGCTGCTGCGCAAGCGCCAAGCCCGCGGCGATTGGCAGGCCGCCACCGGTGATGCCATTACTCCCCATGTGCCCGAGTTCGGGGACGGCGACATGCTGGCTACCGCCCTTGCCACGACAGTAGCCGGTCTCGCGCCCGGCAATCTCCGCGAGGGCGCGATCCATCCGAGCTCCCTTGGCGAGCAGATGCCCGTGCCCGCGGTGCGTGCTTAC
>CAYSWE010000210.1:4868-7940 GCA_964434515.1 uncultured Phycisphaerales bacterium
AGGTCCTCGTGGGTCAGGTGCGCGGAGACTCCCACAGCGACGGCCTCCTGGCCGATACAAAGGTGCGTCGTCCCACCGATCGTCCCCTTGCTGACCAACTGGAAAAGCGTCTCCTCGAAGCGCCGAATGCGCAGCATCTCTCGATACAAGCGCTTGCCGTCCAGCGATGCGAACGGTTCGGATTTCGACTCGTCTTTCGGCAGATCGGATCCCACGTTGCCCTTGATCGACTGACGGAGAATGCGGCCTGGCGGCTGTTTCCCGGATTTCACGCCGCCATCGTGGCTGGCGCCATCGACAACGTCCAGGACTTCGGTCGGCCGGAGACGCGAACCCCGTGCGACGGTCGCTACCGGGCCAAGCGCTCCGCCTCTGCGAGTTGCTCCCCATCCAGGAACTCGCGGCCGGCGATCGCCTTCTTGGCGGCCTTGCGCGCTCCAGCGCGGTCACCGGCGGCGGCCCGCTCCACCGCGAGCAAGGCGTGCGTGACGGCCTGAAACCTCGCCTCGGCCTTCGGGCCCGGCGGCTTGGCGCCGGCCTTGCCGGCACGCACGGAACGATCCTGTTCGGGCGAAATCGCCACGCAAATGCCGAGAACGAACGCCGCGTCCGCATGGCGCCCGGCCTGCGTGTAGATCTCGGCCAAACGAGCGTGCAACTTGCGGTCGAACGGATCGATGTCCCGCGCGGTTTCGAGGTGGCTCAGCTCGAGGTCCACCTCGCCGGTCTTCTTGTAGTAGGCCGCCAAGATCACGTGGGCACCGTAGTCCTTGCCGTTGTAGCGCGCGTAGCGCGCGACCTCCTGGATCGAGGCCGGCTCATCACCAAGCTGCTTCAAGACGCGCGCCTTGGCCAAGAACGGCGACCGTGGGCCCTTCTCACTGCAGGTCGGCCAGCAGTGGATTGCCGCCTCGTAGGCTTGGACCGCATCTTTGCGGCGCTTGGCCTTCTCGAGAATGCGCCCCTGCAGCATGCGCGAATCGTAGTCGTCGCCACCATTCTTGAAGCCCAACTCGAGCAGACGTCGGGCTTCCTGCAAGTCCTTGCGCCCCGCGGCCATACGCGCTCGCAACAAGAACGCGGCGCCGTTGTCGGGATCGAGCTTCTTCAGTGCCGCGAGCTGCTGGCCTGCATCCACGAGTTTGCCGTATTGCTGCAGCCCTTGCGCCAGGCGAACCCTCGCCTCGACATCGGTCGGGCTGCGGGCCACGCGCGTGTAGAGCTTGCCGAGGGTGTCCGCATCGACGCTCGGCACGATCGCATAGCTGCCAACGAGCTGTTCTAGATACTCACGGAACGCCACGTCGTACTCGCTCGGCGTAAGGCCCAAGACTTGCTCGAAAATCTGCTCCGTGCTGCGATCGGTCGCGTAACCCCGGATCACCTCGACGAGCTTCTTGAAGCCGAACTTCTTGGCCAGGTGGCGGCAGATCAACCCACCCTGATAGTAGCCCAACAGGATCCGCGGCCCACGAAACACCGAGTTGAGCTGCGCGAGCGGAATGACCGTCCCATTGCGCAACGCCGAGAACACCTCGCGCTCCATGCGGCGGTCGAACGAAGGGTTGAGGCTGATCTCCTCGAACACTGCAGCTCCCTCCGTGAGCCACCGCGGGACGCGCGCCTTCGACAATTGTAGGTGCAAGACGTGCGAGAACTCATGCCAGGCGGTGACCTTCCACGAGAACTGGGATCGCAGCTCGGGCGCAGCCGGCGACACCGAGGTGATGAAGCAGCCGAAACACGCGCCCAACGCGCCAAACCCCTTGAAGCCAATGGTGCGCACGGAAAAGTCGCCAAAGCGCGAAAAATCTTCGACGTGCACCTTGCAGTCGGGGAACACGCCGTATTTCGTCCCGAGACGGCGCCACGCCGCCTCATACTCGCGCGTCAGATACGGCAACAGCACATCTTTCTCGCTCGGGTTCATTGTGAACACAAAGTTGCCGATCGCGATGCGCTCGTACTGGTCTTCGATGCGGTGCTGCAGAAACAGCTGGTTCTCGCGCCAGGGGTTGACGAAGCCTGGTTGCAGCTTCTTGGTTCGCTCAAGCAGTTTCGCGCCGGCCGTGCCCTCGCCCGCATAAATGCGCGCACGTCCCAGCGCGAGTAGCGTCCGTACGTCCTTCGGTGCCGCAGCATTCGCACTGAGCAACGGCGGGATGGCGTCGGCAAAGCGGTAGAGAGCGATCAGGTGCTCACCAAGGATCGTGTCCAAATGCGCATAGGTGGGGTCGACATCGCGCGCCCGCTCGCGATACACGTTCTCATCCTTAGGACGATAGAGCAGGTGGCTCGCAGCGGCCATTTCGGCCAGCGTCTCCTTGTCGCGCGGATTCACCGTCAATGCCTGTTTCAGCAGCGACGCCGCCGATGCAAATCGCCGATTGGCGATCATGCCCGAGGCACGTGCCCGCATGGCCGGCACCGAACTCGGGTTGACCGCCAGCGCGCGCCGCAAGAACTTGTCCGTCTTGGCAGCCTTGAGAAGGAAGTTGGTCTTGCGCGTGCGGTACAGGGACACGAGCGCGGCCTCGTTCTCGCCGCAGTGTTGCAACGCGCGCTTGTACTCGCTCTCGCCACTGGGTTGCCCACGTGCCTCGTGGTAGACCTCGAACAACAGATCGCCACGCCGGACATAGGCCTCCGCCAACAGCGGATCGGCACGGGTCGCTTCGATCAACAACTGCGACGCCTCGTAGAGACGATCGGAACCACTCAGGCGAATCAAGGCACTGGCGTACCAATACTTGCCGACGGGCGCCTCGATCGGACGCGTCTTGCCGGCATGCTCGATCGACAGCCAGAGCTTGCGCGCTGCATCGTGCTTGCCGGTGTAGTCGAGCAGCTCGGCATGGAGAAACTTGGCCTCGAGCCACAGTCTTCGTGCGTCACCGGCCTTGCCAGGCGGCCGCTCCCCGACCGCGTCGCTCGCGCTGCGAGCAAGCGCGAGCGCCTCCTGGTACTCGCCACGCAATCCGCGAAACCTCGCCTCGAGGAGAGTCTGTCGTAGCGACGGGCTCCGCTTCCTGGCGGCCTCGATGCGCGCCAGCGCCTCCTTGTAGCGACCCT
>CAYSWE010000211.1:0-5085 GCA_964434515.1 uncultured Phycisphaerales bacterium
CGCGACGCCGAGCGTCACGCCGTGCGCATCGTGTGCGAAGCGGTGACGTTGGGACGCACCGGCGTGGAGATGGAAGCGCTCACCGGGGCGGCGGCCAGTGCGCTGACGATCTACGATATGGGCAAGGCGGTCGAGCGCGGCATCCGGATCGATGGATTGCGGCTCCTGTTGAAGGAGGGGGGCAAATCGGGGCTCTTTGAGGCAGAGCCACCGCGCGGCGAGGCCGATGGCCGCGCTGAGCATGGGGGACGCGCGTGACGGTGAGGTTTCGGCTCGATGCGCACCCCAGGGTCGCGATCGCCGGCGCCACGGGCGCTGTCGGACGCGAACTCGTGGCGCTGCTCGCCGAAGGGTGGCTGCAGCCTGCTTCCCTGAAGCTCTTGGCGAGCGAGCGCTCCGCAGGCAAGCGGATCGGTTTTCGGGACGCGGAACTCGAGGTCGAGGCGCTGTCCGACGCGGCGTTCGACGACGTCGATCTTGCTTTGTTCTCGTGCGGGAAGGAGCGCTCGCTTCGCTTCGCTCGCGCCGCTACTGAGCGCGGCGCTGTCGTCGTGGACAATAGCTCCGCCTTCCGGCTGGAGCCCGACGTTCCGCTCGTTGTGCCCGAGGTCAACGGCGCGTGCCTGCGCGGCGCTTCGGGGCAGCTCGCCAGTCGGGTGGTGGCCAATCCTAACTGCTCGACGATTCTGCTGGTCGTGGTGTTGGCGCCGTTGGTCGCAGCATTCGGCCTGCGTCGCGCGATCGTGAGCACGTATCAGGCTGCCTCGGGAGCGGGCGCGCGCGGTGTCGAGGCTCTGCTCACGGACACGCGGAGTGCGCTCGACGCCGGCGCTGGTGCGGCGGTTTCGCCAGCGGTGTTCGGCCAGGAACTTGCGTTCAACGTCGTTCCCCAGATCGACCGTTTCGTTGATCCAGACCGGCCGTCGGGGGCCGTGACGGGCGAGGAGCGCAAGGTTGTGTTCGAGACGCGCAAGATCCTGGGCGCGCCGGACCTGCCGATGGATGTGACTTGTGTTCGCGTCCCAGTCCTGCGGTGCCATTCGGAAAGTGTCACGATCGAAACCGAGACATCCTGCTCGATCGACGCCGCGCGACGTGCCTTGGCCGCCGCCGATGGTGTCGAACTCGTCGACGACCCGGCGACGGCGACCTATCCGATGCCAAACCTCGCCGAGGGACGCGGTCCGGTCCTGGTCGGCCGGGTGCGAGCCAGCCACGTTTTTGCGAACGGGCTTTCGTTCTTCTTGAGTGGCGACCAGCTACTCAAGGGTGCGGCTTTGAATACGGTGCAGATTGCGCGGGCGCTACAGACCTAGTGGCTGTACGACAAGCGGTGGACAGACCAATGACAAGCGAACGGGAAGCGAAGCGAGGCGGAGGAGCGCAGATGGCGAACAAGGAGCAGGTCCCCGACGCAGAGCCGCGGCGATCCAACTTCCTCGAGCCGAAGGAGATCAAACGCTTGATCGGCATCCTGTCGGCAGCGGGGGGCCTCGAACTCGAACTCGAGGATCAGGGCAGGAAGCTGCGGATTCGCATGCCAGAGCCCGGCGGTCGCACCGAGTACGTCCAGGTCCCCGGACCGTTCCCGTCGTTTGTCGGGAACGCACCCATGTCGGCTCCGGCGGCGGCTGCCGGCAACGAGACGGCTCCGGATGCACTGCCGGAGGGGGCTGTCTATCTCAACTCTCCGACGGTCGGGACGTTCTATCGCGCGCCGGCTCCGGACGCGGAAGCCTTCGTCAACGTGGGCGACCGTGTCACTCCTGACACAACGGTATGCATCGTCGAGGCGATGAAGGTGATGAACGAAATCAAGGCAGAGCAGACCGCCGAGATCCTCAAGATCCTCGTCGAGGATGGGAAGCCGATCGAATACGGCCAGCCGCTGTTCCTCTTGAAGTCGCTCTGAGTCGCGCTGCGAGATGTTTCGCCGCATTCTCATTGCCAATCGAGGCGAGATCGCGCTGCGCATTTTGCGCGCGTGTCGCGAACTCGGCATCGAAACCGTCGCCGTTTATTCCGAGGCGGACCGCGGAGCGCTGCACCTACGCTACGCGGACGAGACCGTGTGCATCGGTCCCGCGGCAAGCGCGCAGTCCTATCTTGACATCCCCCGACTGATCTCCGCGGCGGAGATCGCGGATGTCGAGGCCATTCATCCCGGCTACGGGTTTCTGTCGGAGAACGCACACTTCGCCGAAGTTTGCCAGTCGTGCAACATCCGTTTCATTGGACCGGCTCCGGAGACCATCGCGCTGGTCGGTGACAAGGCCAAGGCGATCGAGTTGGCGCGCGCCGCCGGCGTGCCTACGGTGCCCGGCTCGGACGGTGTGATTGCTTCCGAACAGGAGGGGTTGGAAGCTGCGCGCCAGATCGGTTACCCGGTCATGATCAAGGCGTCGTCCGGTGGTGGTGGGCGCGGTATGCGCGTTGCCAGCAACGATGTGAGCTTCGTCAACGGCTTCCATGCGGCGCGCCGGGAGGCGGAAGCTGCATTGAAGGACGACCGCGTCTACCTCGAGAAGCTGATCGAGAATCCGCGTCACGTCGAAGTGCAGATTCTTGGCGACATGCACGGCACGATCGTGCATCTCGGCGAACGGGATTGTTCGCTGCAGCGACGGCATCAGAAGACGATCGAAGAGTCGCCTTCGCCGTCACTCGCGCCCGAGACTCGCAAGGCCATGGGCGAGGCCGCGGTTCGCCTCGCCAAGAAGGCCGGCTACTACTCGGCCGGGACTGTCGAGTTCCTGGTCGATAGGGATGGAGGCTTCTACTTCATCGAGGTCAATGCGCGCATTCAGGTCGAGCATCCCGTTTCCGAGGCCGTCACGGGCATCGATCTGATCGCGGCCATGTTTCGCATCGCTGCCGGGGAACCCCTCGGCATCACCCAAGCTGATGTGTGCGTTCGGGGGCACGCCATGGAGTTCCGCATCAACGCAGAGGACCCGGACCATGATTTCCGGCCGTGCCCGGGGACCGTTGGCCTGTGTATCGCGCCCGGCGGCCCGGGAGTGCGCTGGGACTCGCACTGCTACTCGGGTTATCGGATCCCAGCGCAGTATGATTCGCTCCTTGGTAAGCTCATCGTGCATCGGCCAACGCGAGAACAGGCGATCGTGACGGCGCGCCGTGCGCTCGCCGAGCTGCGCATCGAGAATATCAAGACGACCGTGCCGCTCTACCAGCGCATTCTCGAGCATGCCGACTTCCTGAGCGGCAGCGTAGATACCGCGTTCATCGAGCGCTATTTCCACTAGAATCCCTCGAGTCTCCTCGACCGCCAGCACAGACTTGGAAGAAGACCTCAAATCGTTCGGCCGGAAACTCGTCCGCGTGGTGAATTCGCTGGCGGCCCTGTCGGCCGCTGTGTTTTTCATCATTGCGTGGCTTGGCAATCCCCCGAACGTTTCGCCAGGATTCCTTGCGGTTTGTGGTGTTGGAGTGCTCTTTCTGAATGTCGTGCGCATCCTCTACTTCCGGTCTGGCAAGCGAGCAGACGAGGCGGGACCGCTCAGCAGCATGACCGACGATGGCATTGTCCACGTCTCCCGTGAGGCGGTCGAGAGCGGTTTGCGCGCGGCCGGCGAGGGCCTGAGTGACGTTACGAGGTTGCGCGTCAAGGTGCTTACCCCGGGGCGCCGGAGGCATCGGATTCGCGCGCACTATCTCGCGCCAGAAGGCGTGCAGATTCTTGAGGTCGGGTCCAAGCTGCGTCGCGCCTTGCTGGATCGCTTTGGTGAACTCGTTCGCGTGGACGAGGGCAAGCTCGAGGTGGAGATGATCTTTGAGGGGTTCTACGGGAAGGCCAAGGGCGTCAAGCGACCCGAACCGGAGCCCGAACCGGAGCCCGAAGTTTCGGAGCCTGCCGAACCCGAAGCTCCGCCGCCATTCACGGGGCCGCGCTACCCCATCGATGCCGAAGGTGAGGTGTCATGAGCTCTCCGCTTCAACGTGCACTGGTCAGCGTTCTCGCCTGCGCCTCATCCGCGGCGGCGCAGTATGGATACCCGGCGACTGGCCGAGGCGGTTATTCGCCCTATCAGAACCGCTACCAGCAGCAGTACGGCCCGTACCAGGGTGGCTACCAGCAGGGGCGATTCGGCAACTCCTACGGCCAGCGCGGGTTGCGCTATCCGGACTATCAGCGTCTGCGCAGTGGTTTGCCACTCCAGGGGCTTGGTGGTCTACTGCAGGGGGGCTTTCCGGGAGGTGCGTTGCCGCCGGTTCGACGTTCGGAGTTCGCCGTCCCGGGGACGCTGGCCTTCGACGCACTCATGCGCAGCATCCGCGGCGAATCAGGTAGTGGCGCCACAACGAGCGACGGAAAAAAGGCTGGCGGTCGCGGTGCGGCCGCTAGTGCCAGCGCCGGGCTCGCGCCGAAGACTGTCAGTGAGTTGCTGCGCGCCATGCGGACCTCGGCAAAGACGCGGCGTTCCCCGCAGGGCGGCAAGCCCGACTTGGGTCGATGGCCGACCTGGCTGCAGGTCGGTGGCCCCGGACGGCATGTGCAGACGATCGAGCAGCGGCAGGCCGTGCCACAACCGAAGCACTGTCTCCTTGCTCGGCTCACCGAGACGGTCGAGATTCGACCTGCGGATGAGGCGGCGTTCTTTCCTCTCTCTTTCTGGGATAGTACACGCGTGCTGGCACCCGGGGCAACCGTGCGACTCGTCGGGCAGGGACGCGCCTTGCTCGTGTTTGCCGACGGAACCAAGATCGAGATGCTGCGTGCCGGCGAGTTGACCTTCGTGCGTGGCACGGAGCAGCGGCTCGCTGTCGACATCGCTTGGGCCTCGATCGCTCGCTGCGAGCTCGGGAGTCGCGAAGTGGAGATCCGGTTACCGGATGGCTCACTGATTCGTGGCACCGACACGAAGCTCGAGTTGCGTCGCGAGACACGCGATGCTCCGTGGGAGAGTGACGGCATCGAGGACCGGATGTTCCTCTTCAACTGGGGTGGTTCCAACGTCCGCGTGGAGGCCGCGCATGGCGCTCGTTCGGTGACGCTTCGTCCAAACCGGCGTATTCTGATCCCCATCCGGTCGAGAGATGCCGTCTCGTCCGACCGTGCGAGTT
>CAYSWE010000211.1:5095-7923 GCA_964434515.1 uncultured Phycisphaerales bacterium
GCGGCGCGCCCGTGCGATTGAGCGTTCACGCGCGGTTTGAAAAGGTCGGGGACAGCCTCCAGGTCGAATCGGCCAGCGGAGATTCTGTGGTCGAGTGGGGTGGAGCGCGGTTTCAGTTGCGCGAAGGACGGCGTATCCTGCTCGACCCGATGCTCGGTCGTCCGTTTGGTCGGGCACGGGCCATTCCAGCCGCCACGGAACAGCCCGATCGCGACCGTTAGACCCGCGCTGCCGCCGATTGCGGCGACGCGGTACGTGGTCGTGGGGGATCTTCGCGGCCAGCTATTCAGCGGCGTGCTTCCCTGCGTCGATTCGGGAATACGCCGTCTTCTTTCTTCGTGACCATTCTTCGCTACGGCCTACAGACATGACCAAACCAACAGCTCTCATCACCGGGGGAGCCGGTTTCCTCGGTTCGCACCTCTGCGAGCGCATGCTCGCCGATGGCTGCGATGTCATCGCCATGGACAACCTGCTGACTGGTCAGATCGAGAACATCTCGCACCTGTTTGGCACGGACGGCTTTCAGTTCGTGAAGCAGGATGTCACGAACTTCATCCATGTCCCAGGCCGGCTCGACTTCATCCTGCACTTTGCGTCACCAGCAAGCCCGATCGACTACCTCGAGCTGCCGATTCAGACCCTCAAGGTCGGGAGTCTCGGAACGCACAAGGTGCTCGGACTCGCCAAGGACAAGGGCGCGCGGCTCCTGCTCGCCAGCACCTCGGAGGTCTACGGTGATCCGCTCGTGCATCCGCAGCCCGAGACCTATTGGGGCAACGTGAATCCGGTTGGTCCGCGGGGGGTCTATGACGAGGCCAAGCGCTTTGCCGAGGCGATGACCATGGCGTATCAGCGTTTCCACGGCGTCGAGACGCGGATCGTGCGGATCTTCAATACCTATGGTCCGCGCATGCGTCTCGACGATGGGCGCGTGCTCCCCGCGTTCATGGGGCAGGCGTTACGCGGCGAGCCGATGACGGTGTTCGGTGATGGCTCGCAGACTCGCTCCTTCTGCTACGTGGACGACCTGGTCGAGGGCATCGTGCGGCTGTTGCGCAGCGAAGAGAAGGATCCCACCAACATCGGCAATCCCGGTGAGTTCACGATTCTGCAGTTCGCTGAGAAGGTTCGCGAACTGTGTGGCAGCAAGAGCGAAATCACGCACACGGACCTCCCGGTCGATGACCCAAAGGTGCGCAAACCGGATATCACGAAGGCACGCTCGGTGCTTGGCTGGGAGCCGGAATACGACCTTGACGCTGGGTTACGCAAGACACTGCCGTACTTCCAAGGCAAGGTCTGAGGAGAGCAACGCCATGTGCGGAATCGTCGGAGTTTGTTTTCGGGAAGGCGCAGCGTCCGATGCGCTCGTCGCGGGCCTGCGGACACTCGAGTACCGCGGCTACGACTCGGCCGGCATCGCGGTGCACGCGACCGGCATGCCGACGCGTCGCGTCAAAGGGCGCGTTCAGGAGCTCGTTTCCGAGATCGACGCTTCGCCGGTTCCGGAGGTTACCACCGGCATCGCGCATACACGCTGGGCTACGCACGGCGAACCCTCGACCCGCAACTCGCATCCGCATCGCTTCGGCAAGCTCGTCGCCGTGCACAACGGCATCCTAGAGAACTGGGATTGCCTCAAGCATGAGTTCCTACGCACGCTCACCAATGGCTCGACCTTCCAGTCGGAGACGGACTCGGAGGTCTGGGTCGCGCTCATCTGGGACGAGTTGGGCGATGCGCGCAACGATCCGAGCGAGACCGACATGCTCCGGGCGATCACGCGCGCTACCGCGCGGGCGGAAGGGTCCTATGCGCTTGCCGTGATGCACGAAGACTTGCCAGGCCAGGTGTTCTTTGCGCGGCACGAAAGCCCGCTCGTCGTCGGTTTGGGCGAGCGGGGTTCGTTCCTCGCCTCGGACATCGCCGCCTTGCTCGAGCACACGCATCGATTCATCTACCTCGAAGACGGCATGGTCGGTCGCATCTGGAGTGAGGGCTACGCGGTGTTCGACCGCGACCTGGTGCGTCAGGACCCGCGTGTCGACGTGGTCGACTGGGACGCGGAGGCGGCGACCAAGGCCGGCTACGAGCACTTCATGCTCAAGGAGATCGAGGAGCAGCCGATCGTAGTCGCCAAGACACTCCAGGCGGGCGTCTCCGAGGACGGAAACATCCTGCCCGAGTTCGCGATCCCGGACGAGGAACTCGCCAAGGTCGATCGGCTTGTCATCCTGGCTTGCGGCACGGCGCTGCACGCGGCTCGACTCGGCAAATACGTGATCGAGCAATGTGCGGGACTTCCGGTCGAGGCCGACTTCGCTTCGGAGTTCCGCTATCGCGATCCGATGATTGGCGAACGTGACCTCGTCTTGGCCATTTCGCAGTCGGGCGAGACCGCCGACACACTCGGTGCGATGCGTGTCGCCGTGGACAAAGGCGCGCGCCCAGTGGCGATCTGCAACGTGCGCGGATCGAGCCTCTGCCGCATGTCCGAGGCGACCGTTCTGACCCAGTGCGGCCCGGAGATCGGCGTTGCGTCGACCAAAGCCTTCACGGCGCAGCTTTTGGCGTTGCACCTGCTGGCGCTGCGACTCGGCATCGCGCGCAAGACGATCGAGCCTTCCGAGGTCGCTCGCCGGCTCGCTGCGCTACGTCAGGCCCGGCAGCACATGGAGACTTTGGTGGGCGGAAGCGCCCGCGAGCACGTGGCGGAGATCGCTCGGCGCTATGCCAACAAGCCGATCTTCTTCTTTCTCGGTGGGAGCCGCGTTTATACGATCGCCCTCGAGGTCGCACTGAAGCTCAAGGAGAACTCCTACATG
>CAYSWE010000212.1:0-7915 GCA_964434515.1 uncultured Phycisphaerales bacterium
ACGTTGCTCAGGCCGGAGGGCTTGCTTTACCAGGCGCTGCCCAACCACGGTTCACTCAAGAGACGGAACTTCGGTCGACACTGGAGCTATGGCGTGACGGGCGAGCACGTCTCGCACTTCGACAAACGCACGCTGCGGCTCTTACTCCAGCGCGCCGGCTACCGCGTCGTCGACACGTGGACGTTTAGCTATGGTCAGGATCCTCGACTCATCCACGACATCATGCACAAGGCGGGTCAGATGGACCGACTCAAGAAGTGGTGTGGCAAGGACGGGCCCGGCTTCGACATCGACGCCTACATTCGTTTTCTGACCGACCATCGCCTGCCGTACACGATCAGCAATCGGCTCTGGCCGGGACGGGTCGTGAGTGCTCTTGGGCTCGGCGAGGATCTCCACGTCGTGGCCGTGCTGGCGTAGGCTCTTTCTGTAGGCTTTGGAGCATGGCACCGACGATGAATGAGCGCGGAACGGAGAAGGAGGCCATGCCTCTACGTATGCGACGACTGCGCCGGCACGATTGGGTCCGGCGGCTTGTGCGGGAGACACGGCTGTCGGTCGAGGACTTCGTGTTACCGGTCTTCGTCAAGGGGGGGACCGCCCCGCCCGAGGCGATCGCTTCGATGCCTGGGGTTGAGCGACAAGCGCTCGATGATCTCTTGCGCACAGCCGAGCGGTGCGTTCAGGTCGGCATTCCGGCGCTGGCGCTTTTCCCGGTGGTTGCGGCCGAGCACAAGAGCGAGTCGGCCGCAGAGGCGTGGAATCCCGCGGGGCTGGCGCCGCGCGTTGTCCGCGCCCTCCGGGAGCGCTTCCCGAACCTCGGCATCATCACGGATGTCGCGCTCGACCCTTATACCAGCCACGGGCAAGACGGGCTGATCGACGCGACGGGCTATGTGCTCAACGATGAGACCGTCGAGGCACTGTGCAAGCAGGCGCTTTGTCACGCCGAGGCCGGTGCCGGGATCGTTGCGCCTTCGGACATGATGGACGGGCGTGTTGGCGCGATCCGGGCGACTCTGGACGACGCGGGTTTCACGGATACGCGGATTCTGTCGTACGCGGCCAAGTACGCATCGAGCTTCTACGGGCCATTCCGGGATGCCGTCGGTTCGGCAGCCAATCTGGGCGCGGGTGACAAGCGCACCTACCAGATGGATCCGGCCAACAGCGACGAAGCGCTGCGCGAGGTCGAGCTCGACTTGGATGAAGGCGCCGACATCGTCATGGTCAAGCCCGGCATGCCCTATCTCGATATCGTCCGTCGTGTGAAGGACGAGTTTGGTGTGCCGACGTTCGTCTATCAGGTGAGTGGCGAGTATGCGATGCTGCGCGCCGCCGCGGATCACGGCTGGCTCGATGAGCAGAGCGTCGTCCTCGAGTCTCTGCTCGCCTGCAAGCGCGCCGGTGCCGACGCCGTGTTGACCTACTTTGCGCTCGACGCCGCCGGTTGGCTGGCCGAGTCCACGCGGTGACCCCGAAAGAGTTGTTAGCCGCGCGGCAGAATCGTTTGCCCGGTCGAGCCGCAGCCATCGCAGGTCGCCTGCGTCATGTGGCGACTCTTGCGTGCGGCAATGATGCGGCGGCGCAGCGACGTGCCGCAGACCGGGCAGTGCACGACGCGATGAACCTCGTTCTGTGTCAGCATCCGGCTCCGCCAGATCGTGGGGGAGGGTCTCCGGGCTGATTCCGTATGGGCCGACATGCCCGGTAGTATCGGCAAGTCGGCGCCGAGACTTGAGCCGATCCGGTCCTCGGGGAGGGATTGTTCTTAGCGAGCACGCAGGAGCACGACGGTGTGATCCATGCCGCCGGTGGCGATGATTTCGCCGGCGGGCGAGAACGTGACGCATAGCAACGGTCGGTCGTGGTGCTGCGAACTGAGGAGCATCCGTCCGGTTGCGACATCCCAGATGCGCAGCGTGCGATCAAAGGCGCCGGCGGTTGCGAGGCGTCGTCCGTCTGGCGAAAAGGCCAAGGCGCTGATGCCCCATTCGTGGCCGAGGAGTTCGAAGCGAACGCTGCGCGTCTGCGTGTCCCAGACGAGCACGCGTCGATCTTTGCTTGCGCTTGCAAGCCAGTGGCCGTCGGGACTCCAGCACACGTCGGTGACCTTCTTGCGGTGTCCGGAGAGTTCGAAACTCTTCGTCCGGGCGCCCTGCCGGTCGAGGACGAGCACGGTGACTTTGCCGTCTGCGCGCGCAATCGCGATCCGCCGGCCGTCGGGGGTGATGGACAGCGCACCTGCGCTGGCGAGGTGGAGCGCGACCGGGCCCGTGCCTGTCGGGATGGCGATCGGATTCGCGATCTCGTAGGACTGTGGTACGGCTGAGCCGCTGAGCAATGCCTCGACACTTGCCCAGTACACACGCGTTCCACCGATCCAGACGACGCGTCCGGCTTCGATGTCGAGATCGGCGATGGCGCTCTCGCTGGCATAGACTTCTGTCGCTTCGCTCTTGCCGGGTGCCTTATCGATGGCCCCTGCGAAGATGTGGCCGTCGCTGCTGGCCGACCACAATCGACCGGACCCGTCGAGGCGCAGGGCGCACGCTGCTCTGCGATGGCGGTGTAGCACCTCGACTAGGCGTTCGGTTGCGACTTCCCAGACACCAATGTTGCCGTCGAATGACCCTGAGTAGAGTCGGCCGCCATCGGATGAGAAGCAAACGCTCTGCACTGCGCGTCGGTGGCCCGTGAGCGTCGTGCGCGCGGCCGGATCCGCCGGCCGCCAGGTCTTGAGCAGGTGGTCGTCGCCGAGCGTCAGGAAGCCGTGTTCTGTTGGCAGGACCGCGTCGACGAAGTCGGTGTGGCCGTGTAGCCGACAGATGCGCAGCAGTCCGCGCGGTGTGACGCGGTACAGTCCGATGCTACGCCAGTTGCCGGCTACCATGAGTTGTTGCAAGCGCTCGTGCCAGGCGATCTGTTGGAGCCGCTGTCGTCCGTCCTTTCTCGAAACTATCGTTCCGGCGTGTACATCGATGACGCAGACGCTTCCGTCGACGGCGGTCCCGACCAGCTGGTCTTTCGCCCAGGCGAACGCGGTGATCTTGTCCGCATGCGTGGCGATTTTCTGGGGTGCTTCCTTCGGTTTCCAGGACCAGACCTCCTTGCCGCGTGCGAGATAGACACGTTTGCCGTTCTTGCTCCAGATCCCGGTGTAGACATGGGCTTCGTCGCTCACGAAGCGGTCGATCTCTCGGCTGGCATCGAGGTCCAGCAAGACGGCAACCGAGCCACTGTGCTCGGGAGGGCCGCAGATCACCAGTGCATCGCTGCCGTGCAATGCGATCGACCGAGCAGCGCGCGCGCCAATGCTGATCTTGGCGGACGGACTCGATTGCCCGATCGGCCAAAGGACGATGGACCCGGCTTGGGTCCCGAGTACGAGTTTGCGGCCCCGGATGGCGACCGCGCAAAATCTGTCTTCGCCGGTGCGCGTCCACTTCGTCTCGCCGCTGGTCGGGTCGACGCCGCGGATCGTCTGCGAGCCGTCGACCCAGTACACGAGCCCCGTCGGCGCGTGCCAGGCCGCTCCGAGGGGGGTGTCGCCAACGAGCCGCACCGTCCGACTACTGCCATCGGCGAGGAAGGCTAGGTGGCGCCACTCC
The DNA here is from genome assembly GCA_964434515.1 of uncultured Phycisphaerales bacterium. Classification (GTDB taxonomy): domain Bacteria; phylum Planctomycetota; class UBA1135; order UBA1135; genus CAYSWE01. The sequence continues at coordinate 3,612 of CAYSWE010000212.1, forward strand.
CAGCCACGAAGTGCTTCTGGGCAGCGCGCGAGGGCTCGCTTCGCCAGCCCGATTTCGCCCTTTGACCACGCGAGGTTCGCCGTTGCGACGTTGGCGAAGTAGGCGTCGCGATCGGCTTGGACGCGTGCCTCGACGGCGACGTCTCGTTCTTGGCGGATCCTCTGCCAGGCAATGAGCGGCGCCACGACGACGAGCAGGAAGCCGGCGATCAGGCTGACGGCGCTGGTCGGGTGGCGTCGGACCCAGTTGCGTGTTCGTTCGACAGGCCCCGCTCGGCGCGCTTCGACTGGTCGGAACTCGAGCAGATTGCGCAGGTCCCGCGCGAACGACGCGGCATCGGCGTAGCGTCGTCCGGGCTCGCGAGCAAGCGCCTTGAGGCACACGTTCTCGATGTCGCGTGACAGCGACGGATTGAAGACTCGCGGTGAGCGAGGATTGCCGGTGGAGATGGCTTGTCGCAGGTCGGACTGGTTCTTGGTTCGGAATGGGAGCTCGAGCGTCAGCAACTCATAGAGCGTGGCACCGAGCGAGTAGACGTCCGCACGCGCGTAGTCCACGTGCTCGTTGCCACGTAGCCGCTCTGGCGGCATGTAGTGAAGCGAGCCGAGCGTCGTCTGGCTTGCCGTCAGTCGCGTGGTTCCTTCGGCATACGCCAAGCCGAAGTCCAGGAGCTGCACACGAGCATTGACGTCGATCGTGATGTTGGACGGTTTGATGTCGCGGTGGAACACGCCGCGCTCATGCGCATGTTGCAGAGCTTCGGCGGCCTGCATGGTGATCTGCAGGCAACACTCGGTAAAGGTTCGGCCCAGCCGGTCCATCGCCGATTCGACAGGCATGCCGCGCTTCGCGATCGCTGGTTCGAGATCGCGTCGCTCCAGCGACTCGGGACTGCGCCCGTGGACGTGGTCGAGAATCTCCCGGAGCGTTGCGCCGCGGATCAGTTCCATGGCGAAGTACGGCACACCCGATGCCTCGCCAAACGTGTAGATCGGCACGATGCCAGGGTGCTGCAGTTTGGCGACCGTCTCGATCTCCCGTTGGAACCTCGTTCGAGCGCCCGGAAAAAAAAGGTGCTCGGGCCGGACGAGTTTCAGGGCGACTTCGCGCTCGAGCGGTTCCTGCATGGCGCGGTAGACGACCCCCATGCCGCCCGATCCGATCCGTTCGAGCAGGCGGAACTCGCCAAGCCGTTCCGGGAACTCGACCGCGTGCACATTGGGCTCGAGGAACCCGGCGTCGGCCAGCAACGTAAAGCGTTGGTGCAGCCCTTCGGCGAACTCCGGGTGCGCGGCGCAGGCCTCGCGGATGGCTTGTTCGACCTGGCCTGGAGGCTGCAGCAGGCAGTTCTCGAGGATCGTTTCGAGGGAGATGTCCATGGGTGGACTCTTCTTGTAACCGAAACGCGCTGCCGTGCGAAAGAGCCGCCGCGCGAGCTCCTACTTCCCGTGCGGTGTGGCGGCTCTCTTGGCGCGTAGTTCCTGCTGGATCGCCGCTTCCCATTCCGCAGGGGAGAAGAAGAACGGACCGCGTCCGCCGGCATAGGTGATGCGGCCGTTCTTGCCGATCACATAGAGCCGGTCGGGCCAGCCCTTGTAGGCCTGGTTGACCTTGTCATCGAGCTTGTCGACGATGGCCGGTATGGGCATGTTGAGTTCGGCAACGCACGTCGAAGCAACTTTTGTACGCTCCTCGAGGTTGATTGGATCCTCGACCAGGCCGAACGACATTGGCGAGCGGCTGTCGATTGCGTGGGCCTCGCGGATGTAAACGATGAAGAAGGCAACGTCGTCCTTGTAGGTTTCGAAGATCTTGGTCAGCCGACCGGCTGCCATGCGGAACGGCGGTCAGGTATAGCTTCCGAAGATCAGGGCGACCGGTTTCTTGCCGCGGAACTCCGACAGCGAGATCTTCTTGGTCGGATCGTCGGCGTACGGAAGGGTGAACCCCGGCGCAAGCTCGCCGACGCCCGGTGGCATATCGATCTCCTTGCCTTGCTCAATCAGTCCATCGCCGTCTTGGTCGAGCAGTGCGAACAGCGCGTTCATGTCGCCGACGCTGATTGCGCCGTCCTCGTCCATGTCGAGGATCTGCGGCAGACGCTTGGTGACGAATCCCGCCATCCGGCCCTTGCCGGCCTGTCCGAACAACGCACGGAGTTGGTCCCTGGCGATGATGCCATCCGCGTTCGGGCGCAGCGTCGCGACCACGCGAGCCCACTCGGCCTTGCTGAGGCCGGGCTTGCCGTCGCGGTTGAAGAACGAGCCGAACAGGTCGCCGAGGCGGTGCGACAATCGTTCGCGACGATCAGGCGCCTTGCGGCTGGCCGAGCGTCGCCGGCCGCGCCGTGCGAAGTCGTCGGCGCTGATCTGCTCGTCGTGGTTGCGATCGAGGTTGCGAAACGACCGCTGGCTGCGTCCGTACTCCTCGAGTGTGATCTTGCCGTCGCCGTTCTGATCGTAGGTCTTCTGCAGGTGATCCCAGACTTTGCCCTGTGCCCGCTGGGCCGTCAGGCCCAAGGCGAGTAATCCTACGGCCGCGCTACAACTCCATGGTCTCATCGTGTGTCTCCATTCGGGTGCTCGCCATTGAAGCACGTCGGTCGCGTGTTGCAGCTTGGCTCCGATAGGTGCGGTCAATCTCCCGGGCCATCCTCGCAGCTGGCTACGTAGGGAAGCCATGCGGACTAGCACATTTGGCGCGTCGATTTGCCTTCTTGTGATGGTGGCCCTGGCAGGGGCCCAAGACCCCGGTCGCTCGCCGCCCGGGTGGGATGCGCTGGGACTGGGCGGTGGCGGCGCCCAGTTCCGCCCGTCGTTCAGTCCGCACGACAAGGCCGAAGTTTGGGTGGCCAGCGACATGGGGCACCTCCAGCGCAGCAACGACCTGGCGCGGAGCCTGAAGCTCCTCGACTTCCGGCAGATCACTCCATCGCATGATTCGCGTGTGATCTTCACGAGCGATCGACGCGTTGAGTATTGCGTGGACTTTCGCGACGACGTTCGTCGCCTGAAGGTCAGCCACGACGGTGGCAGTACCTGGTCGTTTCTGGCCAAGGACCCGACCGGGGGCGAGGTGTGGAGCGCTTGGGCCGATCCGAACTCTACGCAGCGGCTCCTTGTGACGAGCTATACCGATCTCTACTACTCGTCGGATGGCGGCAAGACCTTTGCGCGGCGCTACCGCTAGCAGGCTGGCCTCTACGTGGCTGGCGTGTTTTGGGATGGGTCGGCCATCTATGTCGGGACTGGCCGTGGGCTGGTGCTGTCGCGTGACGGCGGCAAGACGTTCGTGGCTGGTTCGCAGACCGGGATTCCGGCGAAGCTTGGTTTTTCCGGCTTTGGCGGAGCACGTGCCGGAACACGTTTGCGCTTGTACGCCGTGACGAGCTTGCAGGCCGACCTGTATCCGAGTGTGACGGGCGCCGAGTACCTTGGCTATCGCGGTGTCTACACGCTCGACCTAGGCGCGAGTGCTTGGAAGCGCGCAGGCCGGATCCATGGGCACGCATTCTATCTGGCGACGGCTCGTGGCAAGCCCGACGTGGCATGGCTTGGCGGCACGATCGTCAACGGTCGGGAGCGTGCCCCGGGGATCTGGCGTACCTCGGACGGCGGCAAGACCTGGCAGCAGACGTTTCGCTCGCTCGGCAACGCGAACATCCGCACCGGCTGGCAGGGGCATGGCGGCGATCGCGGATGGAACTATGGGGAATACGCGCTCGGGCTGGCAACGAGTCCCCTGGACGATCGAGTTGCGATGTTCACGGACCTCGGTGGGCATCATCTCACGACCGATGCAGGCAAGACTTGGCGCGCCACTTATGTGGATGCGCGGGATCTCCATCCAGCTGGCAAGGCGACCCCGAAGTTTCGCACCTATCGGTCCAACGGCGCGCAGAATACCGCCGTCTGGTGGCTCTGTTGGAGCAAGCCGGGGAGTCTGCTCGCTGGAATGAGCGACCTTCATCTGATGCGCTCGACCGATGCCGGGCGACGCTGGTCGCTCGATTTCGTCGGCCTACGCGACAACATGACCACACACCTGGTTCGTCATGCGAACGGTGCGGTCTATGCGGGGACGTCGACGGCGCATGATCTGTATCAGAGTACCTTCCTCCAAGATCGACGTTTGGATCCGGCGGGCGGACGAGTCGTGGTGACACGAGACCACGGGCGCACGTGGACACTCGTGCATGACTTTGGTGATCCGGTCGTGTGGCTGGCGCTTGACCCTCGCAATGCCGAGGGCTTGTATGCGAGCGTGATCAACCATGCGGGTGGGACCGGTGGGATCTGGCGCAC
>CAYSWE010000213.1:0-7901 GCA_964434515.1 uncultured Phycisphaerales bacterium
TTCTTGTACACGTCGTTGCCGAGCAGGGGCCGGCTCTCAAGCAACAACAGTAACCGCGCCGTGAACGTGTTCGTCGCATCATCCTCGGCTTTGCCAACGGTCTCAACGAGATGATCCACCGTGTGGTGAGCAAGGAACGCCCCATCCTTGTCGAACGGTGGGAACCCGTGCGTTTTGCTTGTCGTGATCAGTTCAGCCTTGAGACAGATCTCATCAAGCCGCGAGAGCTGCCGAACGCCGTCGTCGCCGGTTGTTCCGACGATGAACGCATCCAAATCGCTGTGTTCACTTGCCTCAGCGCGACCGAACGAGCCGGTAACGTAAACACACGCAACTTCACGAATCAACGCTTCCCCCTCCTCTAGAGCAGCGCGAAGCTCACCTAACCGTTGTCGACTCTCAGTTCGACGTCGTTCCAGTTCCTGTCCCATCTGCTCCTTCCCACTCGAAAAGGTTCGCGAAGATCTCCGCCTGTTCGATCGCGTCGTCCAGTGCGTGGTGAGTGTGGGCACGTTCGGGTCGAAGCGATTTGAGCAAGTTGGCACGACCGGCTTCCGCCACAGGGCGGCGACTCTTGACGGCGAACGCCGTCTTAATGTCAAAGCAGCTCGAATGATTAAAGGGCGATCCAATGCGCGAAAAGCGCATGAAGTACCAATAAAGCCACGACCAATCGAAGCTCAACGGATAGGCCACAACCACCGGCCGACACCATCCCGCCGCCTTTGCGACCCACGCGGCTGCGGCGGTCATAGCCTCTGCAGGATCTCGACCCTCGTGAACGAGCCGATCGCGATCCAAGCCGTTAACACGCAGCGCCTCTACGTCGAACTGGTCCGAGATCGGTCTTAGCTCGATGTAGGAAGTCCGATCGTAGTCCCTCGGTCGTCGAAAGGTTTCACCGTCGAAGCTGCCTGCATAGACAAGCGCGAACGACAACATCGAATACGGCCCTGGGATCGGCCCGTCGGTCTCGACATCCGCGGAAAAGTAGGCATCCACTCGTCTCTCCTTCCGCGTCCTGGACGTGGCGGTGGGAGTCGCTTCGGGGCCAGAAAGCACGCGCTGCATGGCCGTGGAAGCTACCAGAGAGCCCCATGATGAATCCAGCGAGAGCCGTCGGATTCCCCGTCGACAGCGATCAGCGTTGCACGTCGTCCCAGCGCAGACCGAAGCGGAGGAGAAACTTGCGCAGGCGATCGGCGTCGTTGGGTTTCTTCTTCTTCTTGCGGGACGCTTGGAAGAGTTGGCGGCCGGCGTCGGAGAGCGACTGGCTTGCGCGACAGACGCGCACGACGGCTGCGAGTTGGAGGCGATCGAACTCGTCGATCGCTTCGAGTTCGGCTGCGGTCAAGAGACCGTCCAGCAGATCGACGCCGGCCTTCGACGCGTGCCCCCAGGTGGCGGCTAGTCGCTCGAGCTCGGCCGCAACGACGTCCTTGGTGATGCGACCGCCCGGCGCGAGGGTCGCCATGCGCGTTACGCTGGCGTTGAGGTCGCGGAAGTTCGCGCTCCACAGCGCTTGCGGCGCGCGCGCGAAATGCAGGTATGCGGCGCGCGCCTCCTTGTTGAAGGTGACGCGGTGACCGCTGGCGCGGGCAAACTCTTCGATCTCGTAGTCGAGATTGGGCTCGAGATCCTCGAGCCGCTGCCGCAGGCCCGGCAGCGTGAATGTCCACAGGTTGATTCGAGCCAGGAGGTCCTCGCGGAAACGTCCGTTGCGGACGTCGTCCCCGAGGTCGCGGTTGGTCCCGGCGATGAGTTGGAACTTGCTCTCGACCTCGATGTCGGCGCCGACCGGTAGGAAGCGCTTCTCTTCGAGCGCCCGCAGCAGCATGGCCTGCTCATCGGTGCCAAGCTCGCCGATCTCATCGAGAAAAAGCAGACCGGTGTCGGCCGTGCGCAGCAAACCGGGACGCGCCTTCACGGCGCCGGTGAACGCTCCGCGAGTGTGGCCAAACAGGGTCGACATTGCGGCATCACCACGAAGCGTGGCGCAGTTGACCTCGACGAACGGACCTTCGAGCTGATGGCGCCGCGCCTTGAGCTCGTAGATCCTCCGGGCGAGCCGGGACTTGCCGGCCCCGGTGGGCCCCATGAGCAGCACCGGCGCTTCGGACAGGATCGCCACTTGCTCGACGAGATCGATCTGCTCGTTGAACGCTCTGTTGCGCGTGTCGATGCCCGACTTGAGAAAGGAGACGCCGTCGCGGTGTTCGGCCCGGAAGCGCATGGCGATCTGGTCGTAGCGCGACAGGTCGAGGTCGATGACCGAGTAGGTCCCCTCCACGCCTGTCGAAGCGCGCCCGCGCGGCGCGGTCTGGATGAGACGTGCCGGAAAGTGCCGCGACTCGGTCAGGAGGAAGAAACAGATCTGCATGACGTGCGTGCCGGTCGTGATGTGCACAAGGTAGTCCTCATCCTCGGTCCGGAACTCACGGCTGCTCGCGAAGGTGTGCAGCATTCCGTACACATCACCAAAGTCCCACGCGTCGCGGATGCGCAGTGGGTGCAGCACCACCTCGGTCTCGGGCGAGACTCGGGCGATGTCCGTGCAGATGCGCTCGGTCAGGCCCTGCGGGGTGTGCGACACCTCGTAGAGCAGTTCGAGTCGATCGACCAGCAAGTCCGGCTGCTGGCAGAGCCCCACGGTCGGTCGCCAGCGATTCCACCGGTTGTGCTTGATGTTGTCGAGCTTGGTTCCAAGCATGCCAAACACGACGAGAGGGCGCCGATCCATATCTCACAAGATAACCCTCGATCCTGCCCGGGCAGAAAAAACGACTCTGACACGTTTCTTCGGGGCGAAAAAACGTGTCAGAGTCGTTTCTTCGGGGTTCGCTAGAAATCGGCCGACGGTTTCGGGTATTCCTCTGCAGAGTCTCCGTCCGCTGACCCGTCGCGAGAGCCCTTTGGAATGCTGCTGACCATCGCCTCGTTTGTACTCTTCACCGGTCTCGTCGCACTCGGCACCTGGTGGTTGACGCGCCATGAGGATCACACGAGCTCGACCGGCTTCTTCCTGGCAGGCCGCAAGCTGACGTTTGTCTTCATCTCCGGTTCGCTGCTCCTGACCAACCTGTCGACCGAGCAGATGGTCGGGCTCAACGGCGCGGCGTTCAAAGACGGCCTGTGCGTGATGGTCTGGGAAGTCGTGGCGGTCCTCGCGCTGGTCGCGATGGCGCTCTTCTTCTTGCCGCGCTATTTGCGCAGCGGCATCGCGACCGTGCCACAGTTCCTCGAGGAGCGCTTCGACAGCGGCACGCGGTTGTTGACGAACTTGATCTTCCTGCTGGCCTACGCCGCGATCCTGCTGCCCATCATTCTCTACACCGGCGCGCGCGGGCTCGGCGAGATCCTCAATATGGAGGACCTGACCGGGATCCATTCGGAAGGCACCGTTCTGTGGTTGACCGTCTGGTTCGTCGGCATCGTCGGCTCGATCTACGCGCTCGTCGGTGGCCTGCGCACGGTCGCGGTTTCCGACACGCTCAACGGCGTCGGCCTCCTCGTCGGGGGCTTTCTGATCGTCGTGTTCGGGCTCGGCGCGGTCAGCGAACAGCTTGGCGAAGGCCATGGCATCCTCGAAGGCCTCCAGATCCTGCGCGATCACCAAGGCGACAAGTTCAACTCGATCGGCGGACCGAACAGCTCGGTGCCGTTTTTCACGGTCTTCACCGGGATCGCGCTCTTGAACGTCTTTTACTGGTGCACGAACCAGCAGATCATCCAGCGCACGTTCGGGGCGCGCAATCTCGCCGAGGGGCAGAAGGGCGTGTTGCTCACAGGACTCCTGAAACTCCTCGGGCCGGCGTATCTCGTTCTGCCGGGGATCATCGCGGTTGTGCTGTTTACTGGGCCGAATGCCACCGAGACGGTGACGAACGACACGGCGTACGGAGTCCTCGTGCGGCACGTGCTACCCGCGCCACTGACCGGATTCTTTGCGGCCGTGATGACGGGCGCGATCTTGAGTTCGTTCAACTCGGCACTCAACAGCACGACGACGCTCTTCAGTCTCGGAATCTACAAAGCTCGTCTGAAACCCGAAGCGACCGACGAGCAGGTCGTGCGGTCGGGAAGGATCTTCGGCTGGGTCATCGCACTGATCTCGATGACGATCGCGCCGCTCCTCGCCGGACAGGACAGCATCTTTGCTTACCTCCAGAAGATGAACGGGATCTACTTCATCCCGATCTTCGCGGTCGCGCTGGTCGGCATGGTATCGCGCCGCGTTCCGGCCCTCGCGGCGAAGATCGCGCTGGTCGTCGGGCTGCTCGGGATCTGCGCCGGCTATTTCATGCCGCTGGGGACAAGGACTCCCGCCGGCGGTGGTTCGAAGTGGATCTATCTGACCGACTTCATCCACGAGTACCACTTCCTCGGCATCGCGTTCGCGACCCTGGTCGTCCTGATGCTCGTGATCGGTGCTCTCCGCCCGCGTGCGGAGCCTTGGGTACAGCGCGATTCGGGCGACGTCGAGCTGACGCCGTGGAAGCACACACCGCTCGCGGCCGGCGGCCTCGTCGTGCTGGTGCTGGTGATCTACGCCGTGTTCGCCGATTTCAGCGTGTTGAAGGGGTGACGGGATCTCGACGCGATCGTCGCTTGTCCACGCTGTGTGCTGCGCCGCCGCGACGGCACGTATCCTCTAAGATAGTTCCGATCTTGGATTCTAAAGTATCGCCAGCCGCGCGCACAGCCCCCTCCCCCAAGCGCACAGCTAACCCATTTCCGTGCAATAACTTACAATAATCCATCAGCCCGCCGGTCGCTTCGGCACGGGAGCTGCTCTTCTGCCTCCCATGACCAACTACCAACAGTTCCAAACCGATGGCGTCCCGATCAAGGCCTGGGTGCGGGGAGTCCAGATCGAAGATGAGGCGCGGCGGCAGCTCGCCAACGTGGCCACGCTGCCGATCATCTACAAGTGGGTGGCGGCGATGCCGGACGTCCACTGGGGAATCGGCGCGACCGTCGGCAGCGTGATCGCCACATTGGACGCGGTCATTCCCGCGGCCGTCGGCGTCGACATTGGCTGCGGCATGATGGCCGTGCAGACGAGCCTCACGGCGTCCGATCTGCCGGACGATCTGAAGCCAATCCGGACCACGATCGAGCGCGCGGTGCCGCACGGTCGGACCGGGCACGGCGGCTCGCGCGATCGCGGCGCGTTCCGCAAGGTGCCGGCGCTGGCCGAGGCGGCATGGAAGAAGCTCCGGCCCGGCTACGAGCAGATCCTCGCCAAGCACCCGCGGCTCGACCGTGGCAAGCATGTAACCCAGCTGGGCACGCTCGGATCGGGCAACCACTTCATCGAGGTGTGCCTCGACGAAACCGACGCGGTCTGGATCATGCTGCACTCGGGCTCGCGCGGCGTTGGCAACCGCATCGGCACACACTTCATCGACCTCGCAAGAAAGGACATGCGCACACACATCAAGAACTTGCCCGACGAGAACCTCGCCTACCTGAGCGAGGGGACCGAGCACTTCGAGGACTACGTGTTCGCCGTCGAGTGGGCGCAGCGCTATGCGCGCATCAACCGGGAAATCATGATGGAGCACATCCTCGAGACGCTGTCGCGGACCAAGTCTCTGCCCAAGTTCCAGTCGCGGCTCATGGCCGTCAACTGTCACCACAACTACGTCAACCGCGAGCTTCACTACGGTCAGGAGGTGTTCGTGACCCGCAAGGGCGCTGTGCGCGCACGCGAGGGCGACCTCGGGATCATTCCGGGTTCGATGGGGGTGGAGTCCTTCATCGTGCGCGGCAAGGGCAACCCCGAGAGTTTCTCGAGCTGCAGCCACGGCGCTGGGCGGGCTATGTCACGGACCCGGGCGAAGAAGGAGTTTACGCTCGCGGACCACGAGAAGGCCACCGCGCACGTCGAGTGCCGCAAGGACGCCGGGGTCCTCGATGAGACTCCCGGAGCCTACAAGCCGATTTCCAAGGTGATGGAAGCACAACGCGACCTCGTCGAGATCGTGCACACGCTGCGGCAGGTCGTGTGCGTCAAGGGGTAGATGATGATCGAACTCGACGGCACGCTCGGCGAAGGCGGGGGACAGATCTTGCGCAGCGCACTCGGCCTGTCCCTCGTCACAGGTCGCGCGTTCCGCCTGAACCACATCCGCGCCAAGCGCCGCCGCCCGGGTCTGATGCGACAGCATCTGACCGCGGTGCAGGCCGCCGCGACGATTGGCAGCGCCGAGGTCACCGGCGCGGCGATCGGCTCGCGCGACTTGACGTTCGTGCCGGGAGCGGTGCGCGCCGGGCACTATGAGTTCGCGGTCGGAACCGCCGGCAGCGCGACCCTCGTGCTCCAAGCGATCCTACCGGCGCTGCTGACCGCAGGTCGCTCGACGCTGGTCCTCGAAGGCGGCACGCACAACCCCTGGGCGCCACCGTTCGGCCACCTCGCCCATACGTTCGTGCCGGCACTGCAGCGCATGGGCGCGCACATCGGGGTCGAGCTGCAGCGCCACGGATTCTATCCGGCCGGCGGCGGCAAGTTCGTGGTCGAGATCGAGCCGACCGAGCGCCTTGCGCCCACGGACTTCCTCGAGCGTGGCGCGACGGTGCGCATCCACGCCTGCGCCAAGGTCGCCAACCTGCCGCGCAGCATCGCCAAGCGCGAGCTCGAGATCATCCGTCGCGGGCTGGCGCTCTCGGGCCCAGAACTCGAGGTGGCGGTGGTCACCGACGCCCAAGGTCCCGGCAATATCGTCAACATCATGGTCGAGTCCGAGCACGCCAGGGAAGTCTGCACGGGCTTCGGCGAACCCAAGCGCTCCGCCGAACGCGTCGCACGCCACGCGTTGCAGCAGGCTCGCGAATACCTGCGCGCCGACGCTCCCGTCGGCCAGCACCTCGCCGATCAGCTACTGATCCCGATGGCGTTGGCCGGCGGTGGCAGCTTCCGGACGCTGCCGCTGTCCGACCACGCCACGACCAATGCGCTGATTGTCGCAGCGTTCCTGCCGGTGGAGATCACCGTCGAGCAGGCCACCGGGACGTCCCGAATCGTCCACATCCGGAAGCGAGGCACCCCCTAACCGCTTGCCTTCGACGCGCATGTGGCGGACACTGCCGGTATCTTGCCCGACTCGCCTCCCCAATCTGATCCGCGCCTCAATCTCGAAGAAGCCGCGCAACTCCTGCAGGTCTCCGAGAAGACGATGACGCGTTGGATCGCCGAACTCGACCTGCCGCACACGCGTAGCAACGAGCAGGTGCCGAGCTTCGATCGGGCCGAGGTCATCGAGTGGGCCAACCAACACAGCTTCCGCCTCGCAGCGGACGTGCCCGGTGAGTCCGACTCCCCGCTGCCCATGCTGTCCGCCGCGGTGTCGGTCGCCGGCATCCATCGCGCGGTGGGAGCATCGCACATCGCAGCCGGCGGCAAGCTCGACGTCGATCGCGCCCTGCACGAAGTGGCCCACGCACTTCCGCTCCCCAAGCTGGTCGACCGGCCGTTCTTCCACCAGGTGCTCCTCGCCCGGGAGGACCTGGGATCGACCGGCATCGGCCACGGCATCGCAACGCCCCATGTGCGCGCGCCTCTGGTGCTCCACGTCGACCACCCCATGGTCGGCATCTTCTTCCTCGCACGCCCGATCGACTGGAGCGCGATCGATGCCAAGCCGGTCGAGACGCTGTTCGTCGTGGTCAGCCCCGGCGTTCGCGCGCACCTACACCTCCTCTCGAGGATCAGCTTCGCGCTGCGCGACGGGGAGCTCCAACGCATGCTCGTAGAGCGCGCGCCCAACGACCTGCTCCTGCAGCGGCTGCGACAACTCGAGACCGGGCAGGAGAGCGCGGCAGCGGAGTCGTAACGGGCTGGCGTCGGCGGCTAGTGCAGAGACGCGATCCGCCCGGCCCGGTCGAGAATCTGCGTG